>JAYUYF010000439.1:0-4054 GCA_043752605.1 Roseiflexaceae bacterium | reverse complement strand
CGACATTACGCGCCCACGATCGCGGCCAATCGCCGCACGATCAGGTGCAGCAGCGCGGGCGCACTGGTCTGCGCTGCCGCCGCCTGGAGATCGGCGATTGCCTGCGTCCGGTCGCCACGGCGCGCGTGCAATACCCCGCTGGTGGCCAGCAGCAGCGGGTACTGCGCGAGCCGTGGATTGCCCCGCAGCGGAGCCAGCGCCGCCAGGCCCGCATCGGGGCCGTGAAGCTGGGCGATCGCCACCGCGCGGTTGAGCGCCACGACCGGCGACGGCTCCAGGTGGAGTAACTGGTCGTAGTATGCCAGAATCGCACGCCAGTCGGTTTCCTCAATGCTTGCGGCCGTCGCGTGGCACGCCGCGATCCCGGCTTGCAGATGGTACACACTGATCTGCGCGCCCGTCGCTGCGCGCACCAGATGCCACATCCCGCGCCCGATCGCAACCCGATCCCACTGGTTGCGATCCTGTTCTTCGAGCAGCAACAATCCACCGGTGTCATCGACGCGCGTCGCCGCACGTGCAGCGCTGAGCCAGAGCAACGCCAGCAACGCGTGGGTCTCGGGCGCGGCGGTCGCAGGGTGCGCGGCGACGAGCTCGCCCAGGCGGAGTGCTTCGTCGATCAGCTCATAGCGCACGGGCTGGGCGCGCTGACTGCTGTACCCTTCGTTGAAGATCAGGTAGATCGTCATGAGCAACACGCTGCGACGCGGTGCGAGCGTGGTCTGGTCGTCGAGCGCAAACGGTGCAGGCAGTGCGCGCAGGGTGCGTTTGGCGCGCACCAGGCGCTGTGCGATCGTCGGCGTGGGCACCAGCAGCGCGCTTGCGATCTCGGCGACATCAAGGCCGCCGACGGTTTTGAGCGTCAGTGCGATCTGGCTCTCGCGGGTGAGCGCGGGATGGCAACACAGCAGCAGCATGGTGAGCTGGTCGTCGTTGAGCAGATCCTCAGCCCGGTCGGGCGGCAGCTCGTCGCGCAACAGATGTGCGCGGTCGGCAAAGCGTTGCTCGCGGCGCAGCACATCGAGCGCGCGGTTGCGGGCGGCGCGCAGCAGCCAGGCGCGCGGATTATCCGGCACACCACGGATCGGCCACTGGCGCAACGCCGTGATCAGCACCTCCTGCACCATATCTTCGGCGAGTTGGAGCTGATGCGCGCCCAGGATGCGCGTGAGCGTGGCGACCATCTGCCCCGCCGTGTGGCGAAACAGATGGTCAACCAGCTGTGGCACGTTGTCGGTTGGCGGCATCACACTCAGGCGCGCGCGATCACCGGGTAGACCACGACCGCGCTGCCGTACTGGAGCGCCGGGCACGCGCGGGCGATCGCCAGCGCCTCGTCGTGGTCGGCGGCCTGGTACAGGTAGTAGCCGCTGATTAGATCCTTGGTCTCGGTGTACGGCCCATCGGTGACGATCGCGCCGCTTCCGCCGTGGAGCACCGTCGGTGCTTCCGCAAGTTGCTCGGCATGCACCAGTTTGCCACTCGCCGCCATCTCGTCCGTCCACTGAATGTAGTGCTGCATGGCCTGCTGCATCGTCTCCGGGCTCATCGCCGCCCACGCCTCGGCACCACCACGAATGAACAACATGTACGAAGCCATTGTTGATCTCCCTCACACGATTGGCCCGCAGATCGGGCCTTCACCAATATGACGCATGACAGACCGCAGAATCGACAGGGTTTTGCATGCAATTCGCCCGCGCACCAGCCCTCGTTTACGCACGATACGACGTTGACAACCTTCCCCAGATGGGCCGTAATGAACGCACGATACGATGCAAGGAGCCTGCCAGTGGGTATATCGCGCGACCCTACGGGTCTTGATCAGCGATTCGTGCGCGGGCCGGAGCGGCTGTGGCGGGTGAGCGGGTGGAATTTGTCCAACCCGTGCCGTGTCTCATGCTCACCGAAGCGCACACCACGGTTGCGTGGTGTGCGCCCTTGGGGACGGCATCGGTCAATCCACCGTTAGTTATGGCAGGAAGGTGCGACTTCGACCAGTGCAACTCAGTCGATACTCCGCCAGCGTGACACTGGCAGTATGTTGCACCTGTAAGGTCGCCGTTCGCGTGCCAGGAGCGCTTGGCGTGCACCGAATTGTGATCACTAGGCCCACCGTCCATAATCGTAAACGCGCGCGGCGTAACGCTGAAATTGCTTGCCTGCGGCCCAAGGATCGTCACCGCCGTGATCTGGAGCGGGGCGCTCCCGGTTTCGCTGATCGTCAACGTGGCAGTACTGCTCGCGCCGACCACTACCGTGCCGATAGCGATTGGGCTCGCCACGGCTGGCGATGAACTGTAGCCTGCGACGGGTTTGGTCACCGTGACGACCACATGGTCGGGTGTCGCGTCGGCGCGCCCTTGACTATCCGTGGTCGTGAGCGCAAAGGTCAGCACCGCATCGGTCGCGGGTGCGGTGAACGTCGGGTTCACCGTCGATGCGCTGCTCAGCGTCACGGCTGGCCCACTGGTTTGCGTCCACAGGTAGGTGAGCGTGTCGCCGTTGCGGTCGCTGGACGCACTACCGTCCAACGTGACGACCTGTGCGTCGCGCACCGCCTGATCCGCGCCGGCATTCCCCACGAGCGCGACGTTCGCGACGGTGAGCGGCACTGCGGCGGTACGTATGAGATCCGCGCTGGTGATCGTGACAGTATTCGTGTAGACGCCACTTGCCAGCGGCGTGGTCAGGGTGCCGGTGCCGCTGGCACCGACTGGCAGGCTTGGGGCCGTCCAGACGTACGTGGTGCCGGACGAACGCGTGAGCGCGACACCGCTCGCGGTGTAGTCAACGTCGGTCAGGTAGGATCCGACCGTATCGGTGATGACGATGTTGTTGAGGATAGTTGCATCGGTATTGGCATAGTTGATAGTGTAAACGATTGCATCACCCGGTTCGGCTATCGCGGGTTGCACGGTCTTGCTGATCGACATATCGCGCAGTGGCAACGTCCGGTTCCACGTTGCGGTAATCTCATCAGCGGACAGCGCCCGGTTGTACATGCGAAATTCGTCGAGCACCTGACCAGCCTGCAACCCGACGGTGCTGGAGTAGCCGGCAACCTTGAATGGTTCCGCACCGCTAATGGTGGGCGTCGTGGATTGTGTGACGGTGGTGAGTTGTCCGTTCTTGTAGCCTGTAATGAGGCCAGCCGCCGAGTCGTAGACAAAATGCACCACGCCACTGCCCGCGCTCCACACATCGGTGATCAGTACATCAGTAAAGCCACCGCGCAGGATGATAGTATTTGTGTCGGCGAGACCGTTGGTAAAGGCGCGAAAATTCCCGGCGGTGCTGTCGCCAAAAAAGTAGAGGAGCGTGCTTGTGGCAGTGGGTTGCGTCAACCAGAGCGAGATTATCCAGCTCCCGCTGAGATTCGTAGCCCAGCCGGTATTGACGAAATCGGTTGAGGCGGCATTGCCCGACCCCCGCCCACCTGCCCGCGTGGTCGCCAGGCCCGCCGACGTCCGCGCGCGAATCGCGGCCTCATTCCAACATGCGTGCCGTGTAGCACTTGAAATATCGACCTTCGCTGCTTTCTGATACACGTTTCTGCGGAGTATCTGGTGCATTTGGAGCGATCACCGCTGCGATAGTTAAACTGGTACCAGAACCAGGTTTCTGCAGCGAGTTTCGTGCGCGACATGTGTGTAAACACGGAATCATGTACTGCGCGCTAGCGCACGCATGCTGGGATTGAGCCGTTCACGCTCGTGCGAAGTGCGACCGCCTGCGCGTGGTCGGTGTGCGGATGTTCCGTCGGACGTTGCGCGTGCGCTCGATCGGCTTGCCCGAGGCGAGGGCCGTATAAGTTTGGTGTCGTCAGCATCGGGACAAGTTCACAGCATCCTGGTTTGTCAGCAGGGTCAACGTTTATCTGCGTAATCCGTGTCTGCCCCCCGGTGGCGATTCGCCCGGAGCGAGAATCTGTGTCGCTTCTCTACAGCGAATATCAAATAGATTGCGCCCTGCTGACCTCACCCCCCGGCCCCCGCTCCAGATGGGAGCGGGGGAGCGCAATTGTCGACGGGTTCAACCGTTCTGAGATTCG
>JAYUYF010000438.1:0-9724 GCA_043752605.1 Roseiflexaceae bacterium | reverse complement strand
CCGCCCCGTATCAATGCGTCGGCCCTACGCCGCCGCGCCCGTACGAGATAAGGGAGATTGACATGATCCGCACGATGCTGGTATCACTGACCGTGATAGGACTGCTGGTGGCCTGTGGCCAGACACCGGCCACACGCCCGGCCGATTTTGCGCTGCGCTACAGCTGGCGCGAAGGCACTGTGCCACCGCGATATCATTATAGCTATACAATCACCGTGAGTCCGGCCGGCGAAGGGCTGATGGAACTGGTACCGGGCTACGATGCCACGACCGTCCCGACGTATCGCGAGACCTTTGTCCTGAGCGCGGTACAGCTCGATGCACTCCACGACAAACTCCGCGCGAGTGGCGTGTTCACAACGCCCTGGCGTCAGTTGAGCGGAATGCAAGCACCCATCGGCGGCAGCAGCCAGGCCGTCACGGTGACGGCAGCTGGCACAGAGACATCCGTCGCCGATTACCTGCCGCCCGATCAAGCTTCAGCCGGCGATGAGCTGTTTGCGGCCATCAACGCGCTCGTGCCCGCAGATGCGCGCGCGCGATTGCTGGCGCAACACGAGGCGTTCATGGCGGCCTACGGCGGATAGGACAGCGGTGAGCGGCGCGAATTCGCAGGGCCGAAGGATGTTTCGGCCCTACTCTGCATCCTTTGGCCCTACGGCACCACCGACGCGGCGATCTCCTCAGGGTCGCCCTGCCACAGGAGCCGCATCTCCTCACAGCTCGCGAGCAGGTCTTCGAGCTGGCCGATCGCCTCGACGCGCCCATCCTTGAGCACGATAATCTGATCGGCGCGGCGCAGCGCCGCCCGCCGATGCGAGACCGCGACAACCGTGCGGCGTTGGGGCTCGGCGGCCAGGCGGCTCCAGAGCGCCTGCTCGGTCTCGACATCGAGCGCGCTCGACAGGTCATCGAACACCAGCAATTCGGCATCACGCGCAAACATGCGCGCCGCCGCCGAACGCTGGATCTGGCCCCCCGAAAGCTTGACACCCTTCGGGCCAACTCTGGTATCGAGCCCGAGTTCGAGCCGCTCCACATCGCGATCAAGCACCGCCGACTGGATTGCGTGTGTCAACCCGACCTGCCGCTCGTCAATACCGAGCAACAGATTGTCGCGCAGACTCAGCGAGAACAGCCGCGGCACCTGGCCCGTGTAGGCGCTGCGGGGTGGCACAAAAAAATCGGCCGGCTCGGCTACTGCCGCACCATTCCAGCGCAACTCGCCATCGTTGATCGGCAGGAGCCCGAGCATCGCGCGCAGCAGCGTGGTCTTGCCCGCGCCAACCCGCCCGGTCACCACCGTAAAGCTGCCACCCGGCACCCGCGCGCTGACGCGCTCGACGCCACGCGTGCTGCCCGGATGATAGCAGGTGACCTCATCGAGCTCCAGCGATTCGAGCCGGTGCTCCGGACCGCGCGCCACAAATGGCACCTCGGGCAGATCACCCGTCATGTGTACATCGGCGGGGGTGTAGATCTGCTCGGGCGGCACATCGGGCACCAGCCGCGACAGACGCGCCACCGACACACCCGCCTGCTTGTAGCGCGCCATCATAAAGCCAAGGAACCCGGTCAGTTCGGTGAAGAAACCGATGTAGTAGATAAACAGCGCGAAATCACCAACGCTGAAGCTGTCGCCCTGCCGCAACGACTGCGCGACGAGGATCAGGATGATACCCGTACCCAGGTTGCCCGCGTTCCAGAAGACGCTGCCCAGCACCTCTTCGAACAGCCGGTCTTTGAGCGCGGCCACGCGGCGCGTCTCGTTCAGCCCGCCGAAGCGATCGATCAGCCGCTGCTCGGCACCCGCCACCTTGGCCGCCTGGACCGCACCAAACGTCTCGGCGATAAAGCCAGTGACCGCGCCGGTCGCTTCGCGGCTGGCCTTGCGGTAGCGTTCGACGCGCCGCGTGGCCAGATTCGAAAGCAACACCAGCCCCAGCAACGGGATGAGCGCGACGACCGTGATAAACGGGTTGATCGACCACATAATTGCGAACGCCACGATCGAGAACGCGAGCGATCCCCACAGATCGTTCATCCACAGCGCAAACAGCGGCAACTCCTGGACATCTTCACGGAAGCGTGCCACTGCTTTACCCGGCGATTCCGTCAGCGCCCGCGCGCCCGGCCGCCGCAGGATATGGCTAAACAGATTGCGGTGCAGCAGCGAATGGTTGTATTGCGCAAACGGCACGTTGGTGCGGATCAGCATAAAGATGCCAAAGATCCGCGCCAGCGCTGAGCCGACCAGCAGCGCGATCAGCGACCAGAAACCAAATTGCACCGGCTCACTGTTCGTCAGCAAGTTGAAGAACTCGCGCGTTATCAGCCCCGGGATCTGCCACGCCAGCATCAGCATGACCATCGCCAGCAGGTTGAAGAGATAGCGCACACGCTGGAATTTGATTACACCGAGAATGAACTTCCAGGTCGGTAATGCGATCCGGGGTGCCTCTTCCTCTTTTTCGTCATCGTATGGTTGTTCGAGCGCGGCCATCACCGCCTCCTTCTTATCGTAATTAGCAGTTCCGGGAACAGCGAGCGTCAGCGGTGCAGCATTGCGTGCCTGACCTCACCCCCCCACCCCCTCTCCCAAACGGAGAGGGGGAGTCGCGGTCACACAGATTATGCCAGTTGTTCTTCAAGACCGACACGTAGCAGGTGCGCAAAGCGCGAATCAGCCTGCGCTTCGAGATCGGCGCGCGTACCATGCTCGACGACCTCGCCGTGTTCGAGTACTAAAATTGTATCCGCGCGCTCGACCGTCGCCAGCCGGTGCGCGATGATAATACAGGTGCGTCCTGCGAGCAGCAGATCGATCGCGTGCTCGATCCGCGCTTCTGTGGCCGGGTCGAGCCGCGACGAGGCTTCGTCGAGAATCACCAGGCCAGGGTCGCGCAGGAACACACGCGTAAACGCGAGCAACTGCGCTTCACCAGCCGAGACGCCGCTGCCGCCTGATGCCAGTTCGGTGTCCAGCCCACGCGGTTGGCGTGCGAGCCACGCATCGAGACCGACATCGCTGAGCGCCTTGCGGATCTGGTCATCACCGATCGTACGGTCAAACAGAGTCAGATTGTCGCGCACCGAGGCGCGGAAGATTTGCACATCCTGCGTCACAATCCCGACGCGTGCGCGCAACGCATCAAGATTGGTCTCGCGCAGTTCGACTGCGCCGTCGTCGTTGCCAAGCACGATGCGCCCGTGCTGCGGCTCGTACAGCCGGAACAGCAGCCGTCCGATCGTGGTCTTACCGCTGCCGGTGCGCCCGAGCAGACCGAGCACTTCGCCCGGCCGCACGGCGAACGAGACATCGCGCAACACTGGTTTTGGGTTCTCGCCGACGCCATAGGCAAACGTCACACCATCAAACGTCAGTCCGAGCGCACCCGGCGGCGGCGATTTGTCGCCGTCCTGGATCACAACCTGGGTGTGGTAGAGCTCCTCGACGCGCTCGATGCTCGCCGCTGCCTTCTGCAGGTTCTGGATCTGCTCGGTGAGTTGCTCCAGCGGGCGGAAGATTGCATCGGTATAGGCGATCAGCAGGTAGACCGTGCCGATCGTCATCGTACCACCGCGGTACAAATACCAGCCCGCCACCAGCGCGATCACGCCGCCGAGCGTATAAAGCCCAAGCCAGGTCATCACCATGAAGGTATTCATGACACCCGCTTTGCGCTCTTTGTCGAGCAGGTCACGGTGGAAGCGAAACAGGTTGCGCAGCACGTACGGTTGCGCGCCGTTTGAGCGGATATCTTCGGTGCCGGCCAGTTGCTCCTCGACAAAGCCAAACAACTCGGCGCTTGACTCGCGCGAGGCCTTCCAGTGCGGTGTGGCCAGCGAGCGCATCGCCGCCAGCGCTGTCACGGAGACGATGGCGTAGATCGCCAGCACGATCGCCACCCGCCAGTCGGTGAAGGCAACCACGATGACGACGCCAAACAGCAGCAGAAACGTGCCGACGACGCGCACGATAAACTGCGAGAAGAAGATCGCCAGATTGGCGACATCACCATCGATCCGCTCGATCATCTCACCCGGCGTACGATCATTATGAAAACTCATATCGAGCCGCAAACAGTGTGCGGCCAGATCAGCGCGCAGACCGTTGGTCGATGTCCAGCCCACATCCTCACCGACATATGTCGTCGCGACGGTCGTCAGCTGGATCAGCAGCGCCGTCACGACAAAGATTGCACCCGCAAGCAGCAGCGGCATAAACTCGCGCTGGGTTGCGGCTTCATCGATAAAGTAGCGCAGAATTTGCGGGCTGATCAGCTGCAGCGCAAGACCGCCGAGGATCAAACCCGCCAGCAGCACAACTTTTTTGCCCTGCGGCCGCATATATGTCTCGAGCAGCGCCCAGTAACGGCGCGCGGGCACCTTGAATGAGAGCGTCTCTTCGCTCACGAGAAGGCTCCTTACAGTCAGACCCGCCAGGTATTACCTGCTGATCGTTGTTGATAAAGCTGTCAATCGAGCGCTTGAACCCACGAGACGCGTTTTGGAAACAGCGTTTCGAGCAAGACACCCACGTCGCCATCCGCCCAGACATCGGGAAACGCATACTTCAAATCGGCCAGACTGCGCCGCCCGAACATCAGTTGTAAGAACACACCCGGCGGGAAGCCCGCTTTTGCGCCCGCCTCCCAGACCGGCGCGCGCCAGTCTTCAACCTCGGTCAGTTTCCCGGCTGCAAACACCAGCCGCAGTCCACCACGGTAAAAATCGATCCTGACCTCGCCCGTGTAGCCCGAGAGCGATGACGACGAGATCCGCCGTTCGAGCGCCGGGGTGACACGCCGGATAAACGCCGGCAGATCGGGCACGCGCACATACCAGGCATACGGCGGGTCGAGCGGGAACGCCAGATTGTCGCCCAGCAGATCATATGCCGGGTGCGCCTGCCCGAGCCCAAAGCGCAGTGTATCGGCGCGCTCAGGGGCCTCGGGTCGCGCGCGCGGGGTCTCGTGTGCGATCGGCACCAGCGCGCGCAGCACCGGTGGTAACACCGCCGCCATCGAGGTACCCGGCTCGGTAGCAAACCCGACGATGCCAAGCCCGCCACCCCAGCGTTTACGCCGCGTGAGCACATAGCCCACCGCGCGTCCTTCGGTATCGTCGATCATCCATGTCACCCAGCCCTCGGTGTTGTCTGGTGATTGCACACTCAGCAGCCAGCGCCAGATATGGCTCTCGATCCGCGCCGTCGTGAGCAGCGGGTGCCCCGCGGCCGTACGACTGCGCTCACGCTCATACAGCATCTGTACCTGCGTCAGATCGCCCACCGTCGCGCGCCGCAGGCCGAAATCATCTGTTTGCTCGGGCTTGAGTTGGGGCACCACACCGATCGGGACATTGCGCACGCCGCCGAGATCGAGTGCATATTCATAGCCAAACTGGCGGTAAAAGTACGAGATACCGGTGACGCCCTGCACCAACTGGCCACGCGCCGTGCTGCGCGCGTGAAACATCGCAAACAGCTGACGCACCAACCCACGGTTGCGGTACTCCGGGTGGCTCACCACCGCCTCGGGCCGCCCGATCGTGAAGGGAATGCCAGCATATTCCCACTCGGCAGACATCACGATCAGCGATGCCACCAGATCGCCGGTTCTGGTGTCCTCGACGACGGCAAAGTCATCTGCGCTCGCCAGCGGATGCCCGGTCATGAGATCATTGATCCAGTAATCCCAGTTCGGGTTCACCGGGTCGCTGGCCTTCTCACGAAAGACAAAACCGGTGATCGCCAGAATCTTCTCGCGGTCGGCCCTGGTAGACCAGCGCGCCACAAGGCCATCGCCCATGTCGTGGCGGTATGATTGTTCGTGCATGGCAATATCCTTGTAGAGACGCAGAACCTTGCGTCCGGGAGATTACGTGTTATGGGGTAAACCGACCAAACTTGTTGCAGAAACGCAAGATTTTGCATCGCTACCTGCCGTCATGGCAACTGATATGTGATCCGACGCCGCTTCTCGATAAATCCTTCGTCTTCGTAGAGCGACACCGCGCCGCTTGGGTTCTGCGCATCGACACCCAGCAACACGGTCTGCATGCCAGCGTCGCGCATCTTCTGCATGGCCATCCGCAGCATGGCGCGCCCGATTCCCAGCCGCCGCCAGCCACGCCGGGTGCCGAGCAGATGAATGTGCCCTTCGTGTACACCGTCGCGCGTGTTCGCCTCTGCGTCGATCCTACAATGTGCAAACGCGACAAACGTGCCGTCTGCGGCAATCGCGACCAGATCGAGATCCGGGCGGTACGTATCTTCGCTCAGCCAGTGCGCGTGCGTCTGCGCCGCCAGCGGGTGAAAGTGCCAGTGATCGATAAACGACTCGTTGTACATCGCCACCCACAGCGCTGCATCTTCTGGCTGGGCACCGCGCACGATAAACTCGGTCGGCAGCACGGGTATGGCGCTCGGCAGCGCCAGGTCGCGCGTCATCTGGTAACCCCAGCGCACCGGCGTACCACCCGCAGCGGCGTAGAACTCCTGCATCGCCGTGTCGCGCGCGTTCACGCTGGCAAAGATCTCGACTGGCTGCCCTTCGGCCGCCACCCGCTCGCGGATGCGCGCAAGATTGAACGACAGCACCGCTGTTTCGAGCCCCTGCCCGCGCAGATCCGGATGGATCCGCAGGTACACGTAGCCATCGAGGCTGGCCTCGCCGGGCACGACGAACGGCTGGCCATATGCGACCATGCGGCCATCGGCATCTTCCCAGATCCGGATATCGCGTGTTGCGTCGACGCGCGGATCGTCGAGTTCGCTCCGTAGGCTCGTTGCGGTATAGGTATCGTCATCGTCATCGGCCACGCTACAGGCGTTGAGCAGATCGCAAATCGCCGGTATTTCGTGGTCGCCCGCGTACGGACGCACAGTTATCATTTCGGTCGTCATAAATCCTCCTGTTTACGGACGCCATCGCTCCCGTTGGGACGCAGCACGCTGCGCTGCGCCCCCCCCCGTAGCATGTTGCGAGGCTACGGGGCTACCGATCGAGCTGGCCGATCATCGCGCGCAGCCGCGACGGGCCGAGATCCATGCGTGTGCAATCCATCAGCATCTTGTCGTAGCGCTGGCCGTCGAATACCAGCGCATTACGGATACGCCCGGCATCGCGGAAGCCGGCCTTCTCATACGCCCGCCGCCCGCGCGCATTAAACCCGGCGTGCCAGAGATAGACCGTCTGCAGATTGAGGAACGTGAAGCCATACTCGGTGATCAGCCGCACCGCCTCGGTGCCGTAGCCCTGGCCCCACATGCTCCGCTCGCCGATCGCGATCCCCAACTCAGCGGTGCCATTGGCAGCGTTGATATCCATCAACGAGACGCTCCCGATCAGCTGGTTACCGTCGCGCACCATGATCCCAAAGGTACGCAACGCAGTGCCGCGCGTGCTGCTGACCATCTCGTCGTACCACGACTCCTCGTGTTCCGGACGATACGACATACCGGGTTGCCCAAGGTACACGGTGAGCTCGAGATCAGCGAACCAGCGCTTGAACGCACCAAGATCGCTGCGCACGATGTGGCTCAGGTAGATTCGCTCGCCTGCTAGCACTTCCGGTCGCTCTTCGAATTCCATCAGCGTCTCCTTGTCGCGGACGTATGTATGGTGGCATCGTGATGCGGCCGGTTGCCGTACAGACGCAACGTTGTGCGACCTGCTACGGACGCATCGCGATATGCCGCTCCTACGACATCGGCTTGCCGCCGCGTTTCGTCACCTCACGCAGGTGACGGGTGATCTCGCGCCCGCGCCGCCGCCCCTCGGCCTTACGTTCGAGCGCCTGCGCATTCATCGATTTTGGCCGGGTCTCATCGCGCTTGCGCGGCTCGGATTCGACACCCGCCTGCTCCTGCCAATCTTCCTGGCTATCAAATTCCTCGGCATCGTCCATATCACGAAGGTTGACGCGTACTCGTGGCATTGCTCAAGTGCTCCTGTGTCGTTCGCTTGTCGAAGACCGGGCAACTCGCCACGCCGGTGCGGCATCAGCAGCACGCACTCCGCGCGTAGCGGCCAGCGGTTTGCACATCACTCATGGCTTGCTCCTCTTTGCTGTTACTCAATTCCTGGTTCTTCGTTCTATCCCCACAGCGCCATGCTGGAAACTGTTTAGCCAGAATCACTCGCACGCAATCGCGCATAGCTATCGAAGCGTTCGGCGCTGATCGCACCCTCGGCCACGGCCGCACGCACCGCACAGTGTGGCTCGTGCAGGTGCGTACAGCCCGCAAAATAACAATCATCGAGGAACGGCCGAAACTCGACAAAACAGCCGTCGAGCTCATCGACCGGAAAGCGCCACAGGCCGATCTCGCGGATGCCGGGCGTATCGGCCACGTAGCCGCCACCCGGCAGAGTCAGCGGGTGCAATTCGGCCACGGTCGTCGTGTGCCGCCCTTTGCCGAGCCCCTCGCTCACCGCGCCCGTCGCCAGGGCAAGGCCGGGTTGTACTGCGTTTAGCAAACTGCTCTTGCCAACACCCGAGCGGCCCGTCACGACACTGATGCGACCGGCCAGCGCCGCTTTGACCGCCTCGACACCCGCCCCCGCCTGCGCGCTGACGGTGATCACGCGGTAGCCAAGCCGGGCGTACGGGGCAAACAACGCCACCGCAGCGTCTTCACCAACCAGATCGGCCTTGGTACCGACGATCAGCGCATCGATGCCGCTGTGCTCGGTCAACACCAGATAGCGATCGAGCATGCGCGGGCTAAACTCCGGGTTGGTACACGCAAACACCAGCAGCGCCTGATCCACGTTCGCCGCGAGCAGATCTTCTTTCCAGACCCCTTTTTGGCCGGCGGCTTTACGCGCCAGCTTCGAACGCCGCGGCAGCACCGCCTCGATCGCGCCGTGTGTCGGCGAGATCTGTGTCACTTCGACCAGATCGCCGATCACCGCCAGATCGCTCGACTGGCGCTCCCGCTTCAATCGGCCGCGCAGCGTGCATTCGAGCACAACCGCACCAGTATCCACCCAGAAAAAGCCGCTCTGCGCGCGCATGACCGTCCCGCGTACTGTCAATCGAGTTCCTCCGTCACACGTACATCGAGCCGTAGCAGTTCGAGCTGGTCAAAGGCCAGCGCCAGCAAACGGTCGAACAGATTCGTCGGCGAACTAAACGCATTGCACGGCAGTATGGCCACACAACAGCCGCACTCCACAACAAATGGCATGAGATCATTGCGCTGCGCAACTGTGCCGTCCGGTTTCTGAATAACCATCTTGGACCTCCGGGTCTGTCTCTGCATATTGCTTGTGTCGTACACCTGTACGATACCCAACGTCACATTCGCAGCACACAAAAAGGCCGCGGGCGATGCGCCGCGGCCTGTCAATAACAGAGCCGTGGGCGCTTGCTGCTACCCACGGCTCCGGATCTGCGTTATCGGCGTATCTCAGCCGTTCAGCCTCCGGAACATGGGCACAGTCATGCCACTCACATCGAGCGCGATGCCCGACACAGTGAAGATGGTGGTCATATTTGTCATGTTTTTCACCATCGACTGTCCGCCTTTCCTTCGGTCAACGTTACACGGTTTCTTGTCACCTCTGCGAGCATACCAGCAGAGCGCAGCGTTGTCAAGCATGGATTTTCGTGGTTTTGAGAATGGAAAATGGAAAATGGAAAATGGAAAACGGGTGGTTGAGCCGCGATATCACACCTGTCCATTTTCAATTCTCAATTCCCACCCGGTCGC
>JAYUYF010000437.1:0-4058 GCA_043752605.1 Roseiflexaceae bacterium | reverse complement strand
CTATTTGCGTACGTGTACAGGTTCCGACTGACGCGAAGGCGCAAAGGCGCGACATCCGTCTCTGGAATCAGGACGCGGAGGCCACGGATAGCCACGTTGTTCCGACCCTCCCCCAGTCCCCGCCCGCGAGAGGAGCGCGCGCCGCCCTTTAGCAGTTGAGGTGCTCAGCGGTACAGCTGGTCTGCGAGATCGAAGCAATGGAAGCGGCGATAGACGTTGGCCTGTTTGCCCATCAGCCGCAGATTGAGCACGCGTGCGGCGAACAGCACTGTCGTGTTGACACCCGGCCATGCGTCTCCGCAGTGTGACTCTCTCTGCGCCATCCGGGCAGTCCGTGTCGAAAACCTGGGCGAAGACCGACACGCGATCGCTCCACGATTGCCCGAAATCTGCGCCAGAAACCGCGCTACAATAGGTGCGAGATCGTTCACGCGCGCGCACGGCCAGCCACTGGTTCCTGCCGCTCTGACTACGGAGCACAATGCATGACCGAGACCACTATCCCCGCAGCGCAGTTGCCCCTGCCTCCCGGCACGGCCGGGTTACCGTTGATCGGCGAGACCCCGGCGTTCTTGCGTTCGACCACCGCGTTTCTGGATGAACGACGCCAGGCGCACGGCCCGATCTTCCGCACCCACCTGCTCGGCGCGCCGACGGTGATCCTCTCGGGCCCCGAGGCCAACCGCTGGATCTTTGCGGGCGAAGACCGCTATCTGCAGAACCGCTGGACCTACGGCATCCGCCAGTTGCTCGGCGCGAATTGCCTGGCGATGCTAAATGGCGAGGCGCACCGCGAACGCCGCCGCCTGCTGATGCCGCACTTCAGCCAGCAGGCGATGCGCGAATTTGTGCCGACGATCGCGGCGATCGCGCGCCGTCACCTCGATGGGTGGGCCGCGCAGGGCGGTGACCTGGTGGTCTTTCCCGCGATGCAGGATCTGGTGTTCGAGGTCGCGATTGCGCTGATCATGGGCAACGAGGGCGTCGACCGGCCATACCTCAGCGCGCGCTTCCGTACCTGGATCGCCGGGCTGTTCGCCGTGCCGGTCGACATGCCGTTCACCACCTTTGGCCGCGCCCTGCAGGCTGGTCGCGAGCTGATCGCCGCGCTCTCGGCGCTGGTAGACCAGCGGCGTGCGCTCGAACAGCAACCCGCCGATATTCTCGGATCGTTGCTGGACGCGCGCGATGCTGAGGGCAAGCCGTTTGCGCGCGAGGTGATCGTCGATGAGTTGCTGTTGCTGCTGTTCGCCGGGCACGATACTACCGTTGCGGCGCTCGCGAACATCCTGCTCCTGCTGAGCCAGCATCCAGTGGTCTGGCAGCGGGCTGCCGCCGAGGTGCGCGCCGCCGAATTGCCCACGCCGCTGAGCCACCAGGCAATCAAAGGGTTGCCGTATCTGAGCCAGGTGATCCACGAAGGGCTGCGCGTCGTCCCGCCGATTGGTGGCGCATTCCGCGTGACGACGACGACGACCAGTTTTGGTGGCTACCAGATCCCGGCGGGCTGGTCGGTGCTGATCGCCCCGCGCGCCACGCATCGCAGCGCCCCGTGGGTCGACGCGGACCGCTTCGACCCCGATCGCTGGGCACCCGAGCACGCCGACCAGCGCCCGGCGGGCGCGTTTGTGGCGTTTGGCGGCGGGCCGCGGATCTGCCTCGGCACGCATTTCGCCATGGTCGAGATGAGCGTCATCCTGACGCTGCTGCTGCGCGATTATCACTGGGAATTGCTCGCCAACCAGGATCTGACGTACACCTTCCTGCCCACACCAAAGCCGCGCAGCGGCATCCGCGTATCCTTCGCACGCCGGTGATGCTTTGGTGTGCGCGCCGAATTACGCGAAACAGCAAGGCCGGGCAAGGATCAAGCTGGACAGGAACAATGGAAGAACAAGACTGCGCGCTCGTTTTCCTGTCCGCCTGTCGTTCCTGTCGCAGTTTCGCGTTCGCCATTGTTTGTTCGGGAAAAACTGCGGCATACTGGCGTCACACAGCGCACGTCGTGTGCGGTCAGCTGAGCTTACGCATGTATCGTCTCTCCATGATCGTGATCTGGTTGCTGGTGCTCGATGCCGATCTTGCTACCCTGCGGAAACTGGCAGACAACCCGCTGGTGCGCGCGATCCACACCGATACCCTGCTCGCACCCGCCGATGTTGCGAGCAAGGTATCGGTGCGCCGGGTGCCTGGGCAGCTGGCTATGATGGCAGCGGATGGACGGTGGCGGTGCTCGATACAGGTATCCAGCGCGCCCACCCATTTCTGGCGAGCACCGTTGTGACTGAGGCCTGCTTCTCGACAAACAGTCCAATCGCCACGACGGTCTGCCCGAACGGGCAAGCTACCAGTGGTTCGTCTCCCGGTCAGACGGGTAGCGGTTTGGCCATCAATTGCCCGATAACGACCGACGGCTGTGATCACGGCACACAGATATGGTGGCGAGCTTCTCGAACCGATCGGCGCTCTTGAGCCTGTAAGCGCCGGGCGTCACGGTCAGTTCGTCGGTGCCGGGCAGTACGTTCGCTGCAAAAAGCGGCACATCGAGCGCGGCGGCGATTGCTACGGGCGCGTGGATTGTCCTGCGCCAGCGCTTTCCAACCGCCGATGTGAGCTCATTGCTCCTGCGTCTGCGCACGACGGGCGTGTCGATCAGCAACGATGGGTTCGCGGTGCCGCGCGTGCAACTTGATGCTGCGGTTGCCGCCGACCCGACGATCATACCGACAGAAGCATTGACATCGACGCCCACATCGCCAGCGATACCAACGGTGACGCCTCCACCTGCTGCACGTCAGCGGGTGTTCTTACCACTTGCACGACGCTGAAGCATCATGGGTATCCCGGTCTTTTGGCCTCCCCCAGACGCAGCTGCCACCGAGAGGCCAGATCGAGCAAACGGGAGCTTGCCACGTCAATCCGCTGGCGAACGCGCGGTTGTTTGCCGCCCTGGGAGATGTGCTATACCGTACTGCCACGGCTAGCAAAAAATGCGTGCAACACCGGCGCAAGTTCTACCTGATCGACATTGTGCGGTTGACCTTCGAGTGTGTACTGCTGACTACGCGGCAGCGCTGCGGTCAATTGTCGAAGCCCATGCTGGATCCACAACCACTCAGCCTCACCGCCGTTGAGCACCAGCGTGGGCGTCGTCACAGCGGCCATACGCGCCGTCGGCACCGACATATCGCCCACAATTGCTGCGTCGTGGATCAACGTATGGGCAGTTGCTGCCACCCCCGCGAAAAATGGCATCTGGCGCATCGCGGCGACCGTTTCGGCGGGCATGCCAACCACGTGCGTAAAGAACAGTTCGACCATATCAAAGCGGCGGCCGGCGGCGAGCAGGGTTGTCAGTTGTGCCCGGTAATCTGCGGGCAGTGGCGGGCGGCTGTCGTCAACGATGTACGGTGGTTCCCACACCGCGAGCTTTGTGATCGTCAGGGCAAGTCCGCGCGCCGCCGCTTCGAGCGCAAACACACCATTGGTCGAGCTGCCATACACACACGCTGCGCCGCCAGCTGCGGCGATAATCGCCTGGAGATCTTCACATTCACGTTCGAACGCCCACGGTGCGGTGTTGCCACTCGCACCGTGGCCACGACGGAAATAGTGGAACACCGTGTAATATGGTGCGAGCAGCGCTGCGAGCTGGCTGTTGGCGTGACGATCAAGGGTGCCACCCACAAGAATGACCGCCGGCCCTGTGCCCGACCGCTCGAACGCGATAGCGGTGCCGTCGTGTGAGATGACGCTGTTCATACTGTTGTTCCCTGTCTTCCGGTTTGGCTTCCCCAGCCGCAGATGCCACGGATTACCCGGAGCGCCAAACGGGAGTTATCTGCGTCTCGTACTGGCAACCTCACGCACCAGCACCACGCGTCGCCAGCACCATTTGCTGGGCGATGGTGGGCAACAGCCGCCCTGCGCCGAGCAGTGCCTCGCTGATCTGCGGGTGCGCCAGCAGTGCCTGCAAGCGGCGCGCGGTGCGCAGCGGCTGGTCGTACTCCGCGTGCCAGGCGCGGCTGTACGCTGCTTGCCACTGGCCGATCGTGCGC
>JAYUYF010000436.1:0-4059 GCA_043752605.1 Roseiflexaceae bacterium | reverse complement strand
AAATGCTTTGCCCCTGCGTTCCCCCGCCCGCGCCCCTACGGGATCGGGCGCAAAAACCCCACCGCCGCCTGCGCCACGATCTGCGCGGCCGTGGACACACTCGGCAGATCCACCCACTCCTGGCACTGATGGAACGCGCCGCCACGTGCGCCGAAGACGATGCAGGGGATCCCACCGTCGCCGCAGATCACGTTGGCATCGGTGATGCCGACAAAATACCGCAACGCCGGGTCTTCGCCACGCACGCCGTGATACGCCGCCACAAATGCCTGGGTAAATGGGTGATCGGGTGCGTCGAAGGCCCATGGCGCATAATAGGGTTCGGGGGTGCTGAAGGCGAATCGGGCGGGCGAAGCGAGGCTCGCCGCAAACGCCTCCATCTGCGCGATCACCGCCGCGCGCTGCTCACCCGGTACCAGTTGGCGCGTCACCAGCACTTCGGCGGTCTCGGGGAGCGTGATGACATACGCCGGGCTGCCGGCGTGAATGCTCAGCACGGTTGTCGACGCGGGCACCAGCGGGTGAGACGCTGGCGGCACCGCCGCGCCCACGCCTGCGGCGAAGCGCGCGGCTTCGATCCCGGCGTTGATCCCCTCCCACGGCGTGAAGCCGTGCGCCGCTTTGCCCGTCACATCCGCGCGCACCAGCATCTTGCCCGCGCCGCCGATGCTGCCCCCGTCCCAGAGCGGTTCGGTCACGATACACGCATCGGCCTGCATGCCAGCATCCATCATCGTGCGCGCGCCGATCGAGAGCGCCTCTTCATCCGTCACGCTGCTAAAGATCAGCGTGCCGCGCCAGGCGCTTTTGTTGGTTGCGAGCGCCCGCGCGACGAGCATGTTGAGCGCCACGCCGCTCTTCATATCGGCCGCGCCCAGCCCGTAGAGCAGGTCACCATCGCGCCAGCCCTGCCACGGATCGCGCTCCCAGCCGTCTACCGCCAGCACGGTGTCCATGTGGCCATTGAGTAGCAGCGTCTTGCCCGGTCCATTTTCGATCCGCGCGAGCACATTTGGCTGGCCGCTGCGCGTCGGTTGCAGCTCGGGTTGCATGCCAGCCGCGCGCAGCCAGTCGGCGCACGCGAGTTGTGCGCGTTGTTCTTCACCTGGATAACTACGGATCGCCATCAACTCGCGCGTGAGCGCTTCGATTTCGTCGACGAGAAATGTAAACGATGTCATCGAACAGATTCCTTTCCACCAGTGACCGTTGTATAGCATAGAGCACGTACAAGGCGATTGTAAAATGCGTACGTTCTGTATTCTTGTGCTCTATGCCGCTCGTGCTCTGGGCTGCACAGGCTCCGCACAACTTGACCCGATCGGCTGCGCCGTGCTACGATGCAAAAATTGAAACAGCTGAGGAGTACCCGGGTATGGCCACTGTCAAACTTACCGCAGGAAAAGAGCGCCCGGTGCAACAGCGCCATCCGTGGGTCTTCTCGGGCGCGATCGCTAATGTCAAAGGCTTTGTCGGCCGCGGCGATTCGATCGATGTGACCGATAGCAAGGATGACTGGCTGGCGCGCGGCACCTGGAGCAGCGGCTCGCAGATCCGCGTCCGGTTGATGAGCTGGGTCGCCGAAGAGACGATCGACACCGATCTGCTGCGCAGCCGCATCGCGCGCGCGGCCGCGAGCCGCCGCCAGCTTGGCCTGCTGACGCCCGATGGCGCCTGCCGCGTCGTTTTTGCCGAATCGGACGGGCTGCCGGGCCTGATTGTCGATCATTATGCAGGCTGGCTGGTGGTACAGTTGCTCACGCAGGGGATGGACGCGCGGCGCGAAACACTGGTGGCGCTGCTCGTCGAGGCGCTGGCACCGCAAGGGATCTACGAACGCAGTGATGCCGAGGTGCGCGCGCGCGAGGATCTGCCGCCCGCCGAGGGGGTACTGTGGGGGGCCGAGCCACCCGCCGACCTGCTGGTGGCGGCGACCGGCTGGAGCTATACCGTCGATGTGCGCGAGGGCCAGAAGACGGGTGCCTACCTCGACCAGGATCGCAACCGCAGGCGCATGGCACCGTATTGCGCCAGTGCCGATGTGCTCGATTGTTTTTGCTACACCGGCGGCTTCAGCATCGCCGCTGCGCGCGCAGGTGCGACAAGCATCGTGGCGGTCGATAGCAGCGGCCCGGCGCTCGAGACACTGCACGCCAATGCGGCGCGCAACGATGCAACCGGCATCGAGGTGGTCGAGGCCGATGTGTTCAAGCTGCTGCGCCAGTACCGCCACGAAGGGCGTCAGTTTGATGTTGTTATCCTCGACCCACCCAAATTTGCGCAATCCAACGGGCAGATCGAGCGGGCGACGCGCGGCTATAAAGATATCAACCTGATCGCCATGCAGATTCTGCGGCCCGGCGGCGTACTGGTGAGCTTCTCGTGCTCGGGGTTGGTCTCGGCCGATCTGTTTCAAAAGGTGGTCTTTGGCGCGGCGCTCGATGCGCAGCGCGATGTGCAGGTGATCGAGCGCCTGACGCAGTCGCCCGACCACCCGGTGCTGTTGACGTTCCCCGAGGGCGAGTACCTCAAGGGGCTGATCTGCCGGGTGCTATGAGTTACAGTATCATCGACGATGGCCACATCTCGTCGCCACTCGGCTTTCGCGCTACCGGCGTCTCGGCTGGCCTGAAAGAGCAGCGCGCGCGCGATCTGGCGCTGATCTATTCGCAGCAACCCTGCCGGGTGGCGGCGGTGTTTACCAGCAGCGCACTGCCGGCCGCGCCGATCTTTTTCAACCAGGCCGTGCTCTCACGCAACCGCGAGGCGCTGCGCGCAGTGCTGATCAATGCTGGCCACGCCAATGCTGCCACCGGGCCGCACGGGCTCACGCACGCCGTCGAGTGCGCCAAAATGGTGGCCGACGAGCTCGAGATCCCGCGTGACGGTGTGCTCTTGCTCTCGAACGGAATAGCGGGCGCACCGCTGCCGATGCCAAAGATGCGTACCGGAATCCGCCGCGCCGCATCTGAACTCGACAGCGGTGGCGGGCGGCGCGCGGCGCTGGCGATCCAGCTCGGTGATGCGCGTCCAAAAGAACGCGCGCTGCGGATCGGGCTCGGCGGCGGGCGCACCGTCACGTTGGCCGGGATTGCCAGCGGGCTACGAATCGGCCAACTGGGCGGCAATGCGACGCTCGCGGTGCTCACGACGGATGCCCAGATCGATATGCGCCTGTTGACCCGTTCGCTCGAACAGAGCGTGACGCGCTGGTTTGGTCGCTTGCTGATTGATAGCGACAATACGCCGGGTGATGCGGTTTTGCTATTTGCCAATGGCACCGCCGACGCGACACCGATCGCCGAGACCGATGTCTGGGCGTGGGCTGCCTGGCAAGAAGCGCTCGACGCGCTGTGCGCCGATCTGGCGATCCAGATTGCGCGCGATGCTGCACCGGGTGGGCGGCTGATCCATTTTGCGGTGCGTGGTGCCGCGAGCGATGCAATCGCACGCCAACTCGCGGCGGCGCTCGCCCGATCACGCGGTGCGCGCTGGGCGCTCGGTCGTGGTCAGGCCGATTGCAGCGCCATGCTTGCGGTCGTCGGCGCGTGTGGGATCGAGGTGCGGCCCGATTTGATCGAGTTGCATATTGGCCGCTCGCAGGTGCTTGCGGATGGTACACTGCGCGCCGCCGCGCCGGATGCGCTGGCAACCGCGCTGGCAGCACCCGAGATCGATATCGTGCTCGACCTGCACCTTGGGTCGGGTCAGGCGGTCGTCACAACCTGTACACTCGGAGGGAGCGCCGCCGATGACTGAACAAATTCCCCTTTTTCCGCTCAACACGGTGCTGTTTCCCGGCGCACCGCTCTCGCTCCACATCTTCGAAGAGCGCTACCGCATGATGATCGGGCGCTGTCTGCGTGATCGTATTCCGTTTGGTGTCGTGCTCATTCGCCGCGGCAGCGAGGTCTCGCCCGATGATCCATGGGTGCGCCGCCTGCGCGAGATGGCGGGCGATGCGTTCGAGCTGCCCGAGGGGTCGACCGTGCCGTATGAGGTCGGCACCAGCGCACAGATCGCCGATAGCGTGCGGCTCGATGATGGTCGTTTTTACCT
>JAYUYF010000435.1:0-4063 GCA_043752605.1 Roseiflexaceae bacterium | reverse complement strand
CGCTGGATGAGGCATGCAAGGGCACCACGCGCGCGCTCCAGATCGGCGAGCGACGTATCGACGCGCGCATCCCGCCCGGTGTATATACGGACTCGCGGGTGCGGCTCGCCGGCCAGGGCAGCGCCGGGGCGGCGGGCGGCAGCGACGGCGACCTGTATCTGGAGATTGAGGTGATGCCGGACGCCCGCTTCGCCCGCGACGGCGACGACCTGACGACGGATATTGCGGTAGATATGTTCAGCGCAGTGGCAGGTGGCGAAGCGCGCGTGCCGACGCTGGACGGCACAGTGCGGCTGAAAATTCCGCCGCGCACTCAGGCCGCTCGCACCTTCCGGCTGCGCGGCAAAGGCATGCCACAGCTGGAGCAGCCCACCAAGCGCGGCGATCTCTATGCGCGGGTCACGCTGGTGTTGCCCGATCCGCTAAGCGAGTCCGAAGTCGAGGCGCTCCGAGCGCTTCAGCAGGCCCGCCAGCCTGCCACAGCAGGGAAGAGGTGACGATGTCTACCGAAACCACCCTTAATCAGCTTGCCGCCCAGATCGGGCTGTCGGCAGCGCTTGTGCGCGATCTCTTTGACCACGGGCTGATCAGCCTGGATGAGATCCAGCGTGAGGCTGACCTGCGTGAGCTGCGCCGGGCTCGGCGCCTGCGCGACGACCTGGAGCTGGAGCACGCAGCAATACTCATTATTCTGCGGCTGCGGCAGCGCACCGTAGCCCTGCAGCACGAGATGACCCAGCTCCGCCACGCAGCGCACCGCTCCTCGATACCTTGGTCGCGCAGCGCGTGGAGCGAGGCCGAATGGCTTCTCGACGAGGAATTGTAGGCCATAGACTGCACTGCATCGAGTGGACGAGCACAGCGCTCGCCGCAGCATACCAGCGGAGGAAGATATGGCGACATTCAGTCTCTTCAGTGCTATGAAGCGGATTACTCGCAGCGTTCGGCTTGAGAGCGAAACATAACGATTTTTATGGAGGTACACCAATGACACAATTCAGTGAGAAGGACGCCCGTCGTATCGGTGCGGCGCTTGGAATCGATTGGCAGCAGGTTGCGGTCGAGCAGTTCCGGCGCGGCATGGAGATTGAGCTTGAGCACGGCGCACGTGACCCTGAGACGAATGTGACGAATGACGATCCGAGTCTGACCGGCAAGATTGCCTGGGCACATCTCAAAGAGTTTCCCGATTACTACACGCGGCTCGATGCGTTAGAGGAAGCGGCAGCTGCCTACTGGAAGCCCCGGCGCTCAGCGAAGGACTAAGCAATGAAAACATGGCTCTACCGGGGTGGACGCCCCAACTGGCTGGCACGCTCACTCAACCGCTTCTCAGCCATGCTGTATGGGATCGGGGTTGCGCCAAATTATCTCGTCACGCTCGAGGTGCCCGGTCGGCGATCTGGTCGGCGCATCCGTCTGCCGCTCGTGATGGTTGTCGTTGCTGGTGAGCACTATCTGGTATCCATGCTGGGTGCGGACGTTGGTTGGGTGCAGAACGTGCAGGCAGCGGGCGGGAACGTCACCCTCCATCATGGTCGGCACGAGCAGGTGCATCTCGAAGACGTCGCGATCGACCAGCGCGCGCCCGTGCTGCAGGCGTACCTCCAGCGTGCGCCTGGTGCCAGAGCACATATACCGGTTGACAAGGATGCACCACTTGCCGCGTTTGCACAGGTAGCGCCGCAATTCCCGGTCTTCCGGGTCGTCCGTTGATACGGCGGGACGGCGACACCGATGTGACGCTACTGTTCCGCTTCAACACGGACGACATGGGGTCTGAGTAGTACTACTTCGTTCGTAAATGGCCGATCAACAGCGACGTGACGGAAATGCCGAAATCTGATCCGTCGCAATCCACCACCGCGCGCGATCCTGAAGTAACCACAGCAGTATGTCACGATGTACGGATGGCAGTGATGGTCGTTGTACCGCAGGGGGAAAAAGCCCCAGCCGTACGTTCCGGCTCGGTCATGCGCTGCTGCACAAGGAAACGGTAGGCCAGCATCACCCGTGCGACGTGGCGATGCAAGCCGTCCCAGCGCCGTCCCTGCTCGTCACCCAACCCACATGCGTGTTTTGCATCCGCATACAACGGTTCAATTGGCCAACGCGCTCGTACATAGGCCGCAAGGCGGACGAGCGACATATCAGCCGGTACATTACTCCAATACTTGTAAACTACAGTCAAGAAATGGGCACCTTTCCACTCTAAAAATCCGCACATCACCGCTGCACCTTGGCGGGGAAACGGCTGTCGGCTACGATGCATGCCAGCAGAACGTCACCGCGCAGAAGGGCGGCAGACAGGATGTTGCGCTTTATGGATCGATCCACTATCCACTATCTCCACCAGAAGGGTTGGGCCAAGACCGACATCGCCACGTTTGTCGGCCATCATCGGGATACCATCACGCGCGTGTTGCGCGAACCGGTTGACTATCAGGCGGCGCCGCGCCAACGCCCAAGCGCAATTGCGGTCTTCGCGCCGCTCATCGCCGACTGGCTCACCCACCGCTGGACCGTGCAACGCATGCTGGAGGAAGCCCGTCAGCACGCGGAGCATCCCTATACCGGTGGGATTGCGGCGTTTTATGACTACGTGCGGCCGCTCGCCCAGGCGCATCGCGGTGCGCCCAGTCAGGTGCCCATCCGCTTCGACGGCTTGCCAGGGGAGTTTCTCCAAATCGACTGGGGCGAGGTGCGGCAGTTCCCCTTTACGCGCGCCGACATGGTCGGCCAGACGCGCTATTTCTTTGCCGCCCGGCTGAAATACAGCCGCTGGATGCACGTGCAGTTCACCACCGATATGCGCGAGGAGACGCTCCTGCGCTGTCTCATCGCGGTGTTTGTGGCGCTCGACGGCGTGCCCTGGGTGGTCACCACCGACAATATGAAGACCGTCGTGCTCGGGCGCGACCACGCGAACCAGCCGCTCTGGCACCCGGCCTACGCGCGCTGCGCTGCGGAGTTTGGCTTTCACCCGGCGGCCTGTGCGCCGGGGGCAGGCAACCAGAAGGGTGCGGTGGAGAGCCTGGTGAAGTTTGTGAAACACAACTTCCTGGTCGGTCGCGCGTTCCGCGATGATGCCGACCTGGCGACACAGACGACGACCTGGTTGGCGCATAGCAATGGCACGCGCCCGTCGGCGGCGACCGAGACCCCGCCGGCGGCGCTGCTCCAGGCCGAACAGGCGACGTTTCGCCCGTTGCCCGCAGTTGCCCACGACTATGGCTTCTTCGACACCGTCAAGGTCTCGCGCGAGAGCCTGGTCGCACTGGCAACGAACCGCTACTCGGTGCCGGTGGCACTGGTCGGGTTGCTGCTCACGGTGCGGATCCACCCTGCGCGGATTGTGCTCTACCACCAGGACGAACTGGTGGCGCAGCACGTCCGGCAGGGCGGGCGCAACGCGCGGGTGGTGGTGCCGGAGCACTATGAGCCGGTGTTCGTCACCAAACCGCGGGCGCGGGTGATGACCTACCGCGACTGGCTCGTCCAGCGGTCGCCGGTGGTAGCCGACTACGTCAGTCAGCTCTGTCAGAAGCGGTATGCGGCGCTCGAACCGCAGATCCTGGCGCTCTACCAGCTGGCGCAGACGGTGGAGGTTTCGGTGTTCTGTGCGGCCGTCACGCAGGCCCACGCGCAGCAGACGATTGGCGTGGAATACGTGCAGGCCATCCTGGCGCGACGGGCGTCCCCGTCGCCCATGGTGGTTGCACCGGTCGTGGTGCTCCCAGACGTGTTCCAGGTGCCGCAGCAGGCGGTCGAGCGCCCGCTGGGCGTGAACAGTATGTGACCAACCGCGCCAGTGGTGCACCATGAGCGTCATTACGGCGGTTGAGCAGAAACTGCTCCAATTAAAACTCGGGCGGATGCGGGCGGTGGTGGCGAGCGCACTGGCGCAGGCCGAAGAACACCAGCTCGGGTATGCGACGTTTCTGGATGAACTGCTGGCCGAGGAGCTGCTCGGCCGCCACGAAAACCAGATCCGGCGGCGGCTGACGCAGGCGGGCTTTCCGTACGCGGCGACGCTCGAGCAATTCGACTGGCAGGCGCGGCC
>JAYUYF010000434.1:0-4068 GCA_043752605.1 Roseiflexaceae bacterium | reverse complement strand
TGTTCTTTGCAACGCTGATCACCACCTATCTGGTGCTGGCACCAAACAACGCGCTACGCAGCGATTTTCAAGATCCGAGAGAGTTTCTTGGCATCGAGCTGACCAGCGTCCTGGCGGCCCTGCTGCTCGCGTCGAGCCTCACGATGGTGCTGGCGCTGGCGGCGATCAAGCGTGGTGCGATCGGTCGCTTCCGCATCTGGCTGCTGGCGACGGTCGCGCTCGGGTTGAGTTTTCTCGGTGGCCAGATCTACGAGTTTACCCACCTGTATCACGAGGGTGTCACGCTCAGCAGCAGCATCTTTGGTACGACATTCTTTGTGTTGACCGGCTTCCACGGTGCGCACGTCGCGATCGGGACAATCTGGTTGCTCTCGGCGTTCTTCAAGGTGAGTAAATACCCCGATTCGCCTGAGAATGTGCTCGATGTCGAACTCGCCGGTTTGTACTGGCACTTTGTGGATCTGGTATGGGTCGGTATCTTTACGATTATTTATCTCGTCTGAGGAGTGTAGTATGACGAATGCACCGATCGAACGCCACAACGAGCACAGCCCGCGCTTTTATGTGATGGTCGGCGTAATCCTCGCGATTATCACGATTGCCGAAGTGGCGGTGACGCTCGTCGGGCTACCGCACGAGTTGGTCATTCCGCTGCTGATGATTATGATGATCATCAAGGGTGCGGGCGTGATCATGTTTTTCATGCACTTGCGTGGTGATGCCGGTATCCTGCAGTTTGTCTTTATCGTACCGTTTGTCTTCGCAACGATCATGGTTTTGATGTTTATGGTGCTCTTCTCCGAGCACGTGGGTATCGCGGGCTGACGACGCGGGGCAGGGCGGGGTGGGCGCGATCCCGTACCCCGTAGGGCCGAAGCATTCTATGCGGCTTGCTAGCCGCATCAGGAATGCTTCGGCCTTACACCGCACCCGCGCCCCGCGCACCCGCGCACCCGCCCCCCGTCCCATCCCCGCGTGGTACAATACTGCCACAACATCGTATCACGCATTCCTGGAGCTACCCTATGTATGCCTGGAACTGGGAGCCGCAGCTGATCATAGGCCTGCTTGGCCAACTGGCGGCATATTTTCTCTGTGTCGTCGGCCCACTGCGGCGCTTTTTCCCCGATGCTGAGCCGTGGCGCGCATCACAAATCCAACTGTTTGTCCTCGGCTGGCTGGCGCTAGTGATTGCACTGGTGACGCCGATCGATACGCTTGGGCTGTACTCGTTGACGATGCACATGGTGCAGCACCTGATTGTCACGCTGGTCGTGCCGCCACTGCTGCTGGCCGGCACACCGCGCTGGTTGTTTCGGCCGCTGCTCCGGATGCCGATTGTGCGCGATCTGCTGCCTGCGGTGACCAATCCAGTCGCAACGTTTCTGATCTTCAACGCGGTCTTTGCGCTCTGGCACGTACCCGCATACTATAACGCCGCGCTGCTCGATGAGCGTGTGCATATTCTCGAACACGCGACTTTCTTCCTGACCGCGACGCTCAGCTGGTGGCCACTCTTTAGCCCGCTCGAAGAATTGCCGCCCGCGCACCCGCTCGCTCAATCGGTCTATCTCTTTTTTATGGCGATCCCGAGCACCGTGCTGGGCGCGATTATCACGCTGTCGGGCGCTAATCTGTACCCGCATTATGCAAGTGTCGCGCAGCCATTTGGGCTGACGACCGCCGACGACCAGCAGCTCGGTGGGTTGATTATGTGGTTTGTCGGCAGTCTGTTTTACTTCTTTGTAATGATGGTGATCTTTATTCGCTGGATGAATAGCGATGATCGTACACGAGGGCCACGCGCATATGCCTGAGTTTCAGCGTCTGTACCCGCCCGCCCGGCCGGCCGCTGGTGCCGCCCACTGGTTTGTGTTTCGTGGTGATGAGATTGTGCTCGATGCGGGTGGCTCGCCGCTGCTGGCCGGTGATGCGCAGCAACCTGCTTCGCTCGCTGCTAGCCGCACGCTGCTGCTGGGGACACGTGCGGGGGTGCCGCTGCTGGCGGGAATACTGGTAGGCGAATTGCCAGAGCAACACACTGCTGTACACCTGCGCACGTTGCTGGCCACAGCAGACGAAGAGACCGCCACACGCGCTGGCCACGCTGCGCAGCTATTGCGCTGGGATGCGGCGGCGCGCTACTGCCAGCAGTGCGGCGGCGGGCTGGTGGCGATCACGCGTGACCATTCGTGGGGCCGCGAGTGCCCGGCCTGTGGTGCGCTGTATTACCCGCCGATCAGCCCGGCGATCATCGTGCTGATCCACGATGGCGATCGCACGCTATTGACGACCAAGACCGGTTGGGGCAAGCGCTACAGTCTGGTGGCGGGCTTTGTCGAGCCGGGCGAGACGTTTGAAGCATGCGTCATCCGTGAAGTCGCCGAGGAGGTTGGTGTGCTGGTGGGCGATGTGCGCTACACCGGCAGCCAGGCCTGGCCGTTTCCGCACCAGATGATGGTCGGTTTCACCGCGCGCTATCTGAGCGGCGCGGTGGTGATCGACACCGAAGAATTGGCGCACGCCGACTGGTTTGATCGTGATGCCCTGCCCGAGTTGCCGCCACCGTTTGCGATCGCGCGCCGGATCATTGATGGCTGGCTCGATGGCAGCTATGCCGTCGCGAGGTGACCGTGACTGAGCATCAACGCAACACACTCACGTTGTTGACCAGCGATCTGGTCGGCATTCGCTCGATCGCCGAGCAGCCTGACCGGCTCGCGGCAACCATTGATTATGTCGATGCATTTGTGCGCCGCCTGCCGCATGTGTTTGTCAATCGCACGGTGCGCAACACCAAATCGAGCCTGGTCGCCACACTACGCCCGACGCGCACGCCGCGTATCATTGTGCACGCGCATCTCGATGTGGTGGCCGCGCCCGATACGCAGTTCCGGGCGCAGATCCGCGATGGCCGGATCTATGGGCGTGGTGCGTACGATATGAAGGGCAGCGCGGCGGTCATGCTCAAGCTGCTGGCCGATCTGAACGCGCGTAGCGAGCGGCCCGACGTCGGCTTCATGTTTACCACAGATGAAGAGATCGGCGGGCTCGATGGCGTCGGCGCGCTGCTAAACGAGGGCTGGCGCAGCGAGATCTTTATCTCGCTCGAACCGACCGAACTCGATATCTGCTACGTACAGAAGGGTATGATGCGGCTGGTGATCGGCATCCCCGGCCGCGCAGCGCATGGTGCCCGGCCGTGGCAGGGCGAGAACCCGCTCGCGGCACTGGGCAACGGGCTGGTGGCGCTCGCGCAGGCATTCCCCGTGCCCGCACCCGATTCCTGGGCCACAACCGTGACACCCACGATTGTGCAGGCGGGCAACAGCGAGAACCGCATCCCCGAGACGGCCACACTGCTGCTCGATGTGCGCTACACCGAGGCGGATGACCCCGCCGATGTGCGGGCGCGCGTGCAGCACTGCTTCCCGGCTGCCACCGTCACGGGTGAGCCGATCGCGGGTGGCATGCTGTACACCAACCCGGCAGACCGCTACGTGCAGCAACTCCAGCACTGCATCCGCGCGGCTACCGGCCACGATGCGCAGCTGTACCGCGAACACTACGGCAGCGACGCGCGTTTCTTTGCCAGCGCCGGGATGCCCGCCGTCTGCTTTGGGCCGCGCGGTGCCAACATGCACGCCGATGATGAGTATGTCGAGATCGATAGTCTCGAGCAGGTCTACGCCGCACTCCATCGGTTTGTGCTGGCGTAGATTCATGAAAAGTTCTGTAAAGTACATAATTTGCAGCGTGTATAGCTCCGCTTTTGCACTGCTACCAGTGAGCTATCTGGCAGTTGTGGCTAACTTTGGCACGACTGAAGCGCTACTCGCAACTGCCGCATTAAAGCTCTTACCGATTGTGTTGATACAGGGAATTGTTTTAGGCATCATCAGCGCATATGCTGGCACACATGGCTGCTTGCTGATACCCGTTGCCGGAATCTCCGCAATCATTGGAGCATCAGCCACAGCATTATCTGTCAGTTCACAAACCCCTATTGGTATTATTCCATCCCAGGCGTATGTCAGGGGCATAACAATCGGGGTACTGGTAGGAGCG
>JAYUYF010000433.1:0-9754 GCA_043752605.1 Roseiflexaceae bacterium | reverse complement strand
TCAGGAATGCGCGTCAATCCGGTCGCCGGTGCGGCGGCAACGCCCACGCGCACGCCGACCGTGACACCGGTGACGCCGAGCCGCACCCCGGCGCGCAGCACCACCACCGGAACCACCACGGCAACCGCCACACCGACCGCGACGCGAACGCCGACCCGCAGCGCCACGGAGATGCGCACCGCGACGCTGGGTACCGATCAGTTGACCAGGATACCCGCACGCAATGCAGGCTCCGCCGCGCGTCGCCCGGTTGTGCTGTTGCCCTTCCTGACGGGCGGGGCGAGCACCAGCGGCCCGGTGGCCCGCGCCCCACGCCCCGGCGCGAAGGGCGGCACGACCCAGAGCTGGAGCGAGGTGACCACCGTCACGCGCTACAGCTACGACGGCCTGCGCCGGATGACGGGCGCGGCCGAGGACGGTGGGCTCCAAGCGAGCTACGGCTACGATCTGGTGGGCAACGTCACGAGCCGCACGATCGCGGGCGTGACCGTCACCAGCGCCTACGATGCCGCCAACCAGGACATGAGCGCGAGCTACGACGCGGCGGGCAACCTGCTCAAGGACGCGGCCTGTCTGGGCGACCCGCTGTGTGTGGCGGCGACGTATGATGCGCTCGGGCGGCTGACCCAGCAGAGTGGCACGAGTTTCGGATACAATGGTGACGGCACGTTAGCAACCGAGACCACGGGCGCGCAGACCACGATCTACACACAGGATCTCGCTAGCCCACTGAGCCAGATCCTGAGCGACGGGAGCGCGACGTACCGCTACGGGCTCGATCGCCTCGCGAGCGTACAGGGTACCACGCGCACCTGGCAGATCCCGGATGCCCTGGGCAGTGTGCGCGCGCAACTGACCGATGCGGGCATGGTTGTTGCGACGCAACGCTACGATGCGTGGGGCTCGTCGCGTCTACGCTGGCAAACCCGCCGTCGTGCTACGGCACGCACAGGAGTGTCACCGTCTCCAATTCATGTCCAGCATCCTGACTGACTCGGATCAGGAGTGCTCACCCAGGAGCGCACGCACCCGGCACAGTGACGCTTTGTTGGCGTGTGCTCCAAGCGTGGTCGACATCCACGTCAGGCGATCGCGCACCGCGCTGGCGATTTCTGCTCGCGAAGCGTTTGCTACGTACTGCACCACGTGATCAATGTCGTATTCCTGCCCATCGCCAGGGGCAATGCGTAGCTCGTAGTGCGCCATCATGTTGCGCAACTTCCTGTTGGAGAGTATCAGTTCGTCCAGGTCTGGCACGGTGAGCGCGGGCACCAGCTTCCTCAGGGTCGACATGCCATGATATGCCGTTAGATACTGGATTCTGAGTAAGAGTAGCGACTCCTGCGGCATCATCACTGGCAGAAGATGTAGTGCGGTATTGGCATGCGCAAGGCATTGCACCAGCGTTGCAACGCTATCGAGCGGGAGGGCGGGCCAGTCTTTGCCTATCGCCCGATAAAACCTGTCGCCGACGAAGTCATTGCAGGTTATCACCAAGGGAAGGGCTTGTGGCTCAGGGGCGAGATCGGTCACGTAGCCGCACGCTGCCAGCACATCGCCGAGTTCCCTGCAAAACGTGCCAAGCCGTTGCGCAAATCTGAAACTGAACTCGTTGAGGTTACGAAATGTTCCTGACTCTATACCCGCAAGCGTGCCAGGGTCGAACCCGAGCATTGGCAGCACACTATGGGTCGTTCCGACGAGGTGTTCATCTACAAAGAACGCGCCGAGATCAGGGCGGTAGGGCCCTGAGAGCCATTGCACGATCCGACTTGTAGGATGGGAAAAGAGCACACGACTCTGCTGGCGAATGAGCGCCAGAAAAGCAATCAACCGTTCAGCACCTTTATCCGTATCGTCCAGCAGTTTCAACCGCGATCGCACCTTCGTCACCGAATGGGCAAATCTGTCGAAGAGCGCACGATCAATCGCTCCGATACGCTCCTGTTGCTTCTTCTGCCCAAAATAGTTGAGCGCCTCTTCGGCAACCAAGACCAGCGCGGAAGAGGTGAGCATTGCGGTGATGCCTCCATATTCCTGGCCGTGGTTCGCGTGCAGTAGATGTACACCATCCTGCAGATCCTTCGCGATGAGCGCAAGCTCAAGGCATTCGGCATCGCTCAATGTGCTCATGTGCCACCACGCGCACGTTTTCGCCAGGGAACATTTTGCGGAACATGCGCTGCTTCGTCACCAAAATACAGCCGATTGACAAATTTCCCCTCATAGTCGAGCAGACCCAAAAGCACGAGTTCAAGATACAGTAGCCCAAGGTCTCGCGTGTGCTGACGCTCCATCCCGGTATACTGTGTTATTCGCTTGTGAGTAGGATTGATGGGGGGGTGTACCAATCGATTTCATACGGCAACAAATGCAGTAGGGAAGTCAGTGCTTTTCGTATCCCGAGGGATTTGTTTCGTCTTTGGTACTCGTATCTTAATCTGCAGCTCGTGGAGCAGTTGCTTAAGATTGTTGGCGAACGAGCCCTCGAAATCCGCTGGCGTATGAGTTTTCTTCACACCCACCAGATAGTGCCACGCCAGCAGCTCAAGCGCACTCTGAGTCATAATGGTTGCAGCCTCAACACCAGCAGTGGCCAGATTCGCCTCGACATACCAATGAATTGCCGTCGTGAGCACATAATTCCAGTCAGGATCCCCCATTTGATCCAGAAACGTCGTGAAGAGACGACGGATTTCGCCAGAATCGCCATCACTCACGAACCAATTAGTGCCAGGACTCCAGGGAGTTAGATGGGGTGATGACCAGATTTGCCACGACTGCACATCATCGAGAAACCCGGTCGGCAGCACTGCCCTGCACCACGCACCACGTACAAACGCCAAGAAGTATCCCAACCGTTCAAGCATAACGTCCGCCGTCTCCCGCGAGAAGGGTTGCCCATCAACTCGTCGGACGCTCGCAACGTGGGTAAGGGCATAGCCTCCTTGCTCGCGGAGCGCTTTGCGCAGCTTTTTTTCATCCGGCACTTCATCCAGATAGACTTCCCACTCGCCTGTCGACAGATCGAGACGCCCACGCCAGGAGGCACGGCGGTCGCGGTCGCGAATCAGCCCGCCGAAATACGAGCGAAAATTGGGGATATGGGCGATGACATGATCGCACGACTGTTCTGTGCCTACAGTCGTGATGGCACTCAGCGATCCTGCGACCGAACGCTCGCCATGCAAGCTGATAGTGCCTGAAGTCAAGTTCGCTGGCGTTGGTGTAGTAATACCGGGAAAGGAGACTGCGGTATGCTCAAGGTTGAGCATACCTGAGCCTGCACGCGGAACGGAGATTCGTACACATGGGTCTGGCATCCAGGAGAACACCAGCGACCCGGTCGTAACGCTATCCTTCACACCGTAACCGGAGAACGTCAGCGGCCCATCGTACAGCGGAATCGGGGCATTCGGTGCTTCGGTGCGGACAACCGGTATCGTCGCCTCTGGCAGATCGGCAATCATGCGCTCGTAGTCTTCCATGGCGTCAATCCTCTAACCGTCATACACTACAGATTGCGCCCAAAAATGGTGCATCACTCGATCACGAGAGCTTCGACGATTGCAAGCTGTGTCAGACGAGTACGCAGTTTTTTGTATTCTGACCGGGGAGCATTCTGTGGACGAACGAGACCAGTGATTGCCGCATGACCAAGCCCGGCTTCGCCGTAGTCGGCGTTGACATCCCAGACAACATCGAGCGGCACTACCGCTTCCAGTGCACGTACCGCACCTACCTGCAATCGCCCAATGTACTGATAGTTTGCTGGCTGCGCAGCTCCCTCGCCAGCAATAAGGCGCAGTGCCGTCGCTGGCGGTGTCAGGCGCTCCTCCCAGACTGACAGACCCTGCAGCGGTGAGGCTTTATCGGCCTCCGTCGGCGTGAACGCCAGCTCGCTCAGACGTAGCTCCCCCTCGCCCGGAAATGCTTCACGCGCAAAGCGGTAGACGACCGAGTTGGGGGCGAGGTGTTGGCCGTGTAGCTCGTGCGCGTGTTCATCGCCCATCGCGCGTAAAGGGTATGAGATAGGTTCCAAGAGCATCAGGCAGGGCAGCATCTACTGAGGCTTCGTGCTCCCAGGTTTCGTCAGTGTCGTGCCGCAGTGCGAACAATTCAACCGTGCCCGCCGGAAAAATCTCGGCTTCGAAGTGATGCACAGCAGTATTCCACGAAAATAAGATCTCACCATCCGGGCCGACACCAGTATTCGGGATGCTGAGGCGTGGCCCGGCGATCTGGAGCAACGCAAGATACACCACACGTGCCTGCGCAACCGTAGCCCGTGTAGTATGACCCTGCTCAACCTGGCGTTGCAGATAGCCTTCCAGTGCCGAATCAAGCCGAGGAACCGGATGACTGGCATCTCGGTTGCTAGCCGTGCCGCGCAGGCGTCGGTCAACCTCATAGTACAGCGGGGCAGTGAGGCCAGATGGCATTCCACCTGACGTAGATTGTGACGTTACTCCCCATCGCAACGTAGCAGTAAGCGTACTCATTAGCGAATCAGCTCCTGTGTCTTCGCGGTAATGCTCTTGACGAATATCTCATTCTTCTTGTGTCGTAAGATTTCGAGATATTCCCAGAGCCCAGCTTCATCCGCAGGTATGTCCTGTTCGCGAAAAATATCAATCTCCAGAATGAATGAGACCTCAGAGTCGCTTGGTGCCGCCGTGCTCGCCTGTGTGAGCAGCAAGGTTGCGCCAATATCTGGAATTTGCAGCGCCAATCGTACATGGAGTGCGCCGAGTTGCTGTGGCAGGTCATCCGCAATCTGCGGCAAGACACGGAAGTAATTTTCCAGGTCAATCACCGGATTGGGAAAGATAAAACGGTTGATGTATCGCACCGCAACTCGATCAATCGACGCGGGCTGTACAGCCTCACGGTAGCGCAGCCACCATCGTCGCGCTTCCGCAGCAAAGATAGACCAGGTTTCGTAGGGTGCGAGACGAATACACGTAAAACTTGTCTCAGTCACACGCACAAGCTGCAGTGAGTCCGCACTCACAAATTGATAGCCGATATGCTCCTGCGTCACTGTCGGCGCAGTGCGCTGCTCATCAAACACAATGCTTGCGGAGTGTTCGTGATATGCTTCCATGGTCGGATAGCGGTCACGCTCCGCGTCGTGCAGTGTGGCAAGCTGTGCGAGATCGACGGTGCTCGTCGGGGTGACGCGAATCTCGATCACGGCCTCGGTCAGTGGCGACCGCGAAAAATGAAGTGGCTCGTTCGTCATGGTTTAAGTGTACCACAGCATTTCTGTGTGCGACTCGCAACCAACCAATGATAAGAATTTGCAATCACTGCGCTAGCGAACGAGCCACGGCACGTAACGTTGCTCACGTGGTGCGGCGACGCCACCACACGTAGGGGATATACATGCCAGCGCAAGCGTAAATGTACTGCTATTTCCCTCCACGCTCGTCGCAATCACCGTATACTCACCATCGGTCGGCAGCACGCAACGGCCAATTTCGGCAACACGCGAATAACTGAACGCCGAGCAGATGCGCGTACCTTCACGCGTAAAGACCTGGACATATGGATCGACAGCATCGACAGCTGAGGTCATCCGCAACAACACGATACTTCCCGCCTGCGCAAAGAAGGTGAAGGTCTGGATCGATGCGGTCATCGTCAATGTGCCATTGCGCGTGCGGCCAAAGTACAGCGGGCGGGCATTCTCGGGGCGATTGATGCGCTGCACACTCAAACCAAAGTCTCCGGTCGTCGCCGTGTTGATCGACGAGGCGAGCACCGTGTATCGACCGGCGCGCGGCACCAGGCATGGTGCCGCATCGGCGACGGCACCAAAGCTGAACACACTGCATATCAGCGCGCCATCGTTGCCGTACACGCGCAGATATGGATCGAGACTGCTGATGTTAGAACCCAATCGGAGGTAGAACACATCACTGGTATCCGCAGTCAGCGTAAACGATGCGAACTGTCCTACGGTTGTCAGATCGGTGACGATCGTTGAGCCAACCGGTAACTCAGGAGCCACCGCAGCGCGGTTTACCTTTTGCAGCGTAATCCCATAACTGCCGGTGTTCACGGTTTCAAACGCACCAACGATCAGGACGTACGTCCCAGTTGTCGGTAGGAGACACGGCCCAAGCTCCGTCACTTCGGTGAAACTCGTCGCCTGGCAGACCAGAACACCAGATCTGTCGTAGAGCCAGATTTGCGGTTTGCTACCGCCGCTCCCGCGCCCAACACGAACCAGCACGCTATCCTGCGCCTGTGCAGAAAAGGTGTAGGAGTCGAGTTCACCAGCTGCCGACGCTGGGTCCAGTACGTGAAGTCTCAGGACGCGATCTGCACATCGCCTATGTGCTCAGCAGCGATGCAGACGGCCGCCTGCTGCTGGTCGTGCTCGTGCGCGTCTTCGATTGGGAGATGCCAGACGGCGGGCTGATGTACGGCGTCAAACCGAAGAAATCGCGTACCTGATCTGGTACCGCACTACCCACGGGAACGTATGCTCGACGCCGATCTCAGCGTAATCCGTGACACCCTCGCCGCTGGCGGTGGGGTCATCGCCACGCGCGACGACATCGACGCAGTGCTCACCGATCTCCTACCGCCGACCGGCCTGGCTGAGCGCGGTGTGCGCTATCAGACGGGCAAACCGTGGACTGTTCAGATGCCGCACGATTGGCCAAAGCTGCTGCGCCGCATGCCGCCTGCAATAGCACCAGGACGCGATCTGGGCGCTCGTCGATCTCACCGAACACCCAATGCGCGCGGCAACACCATCAAGCCGCTGACCGCCGAAGCACACCTGGCCGGGTGCTGGCGCGTGCGGCTGGGCGACTACCGGCTGATCTCCCGCCCCGATGTAGGCGCGCACCGCGTCGATGTGATATCCGGCGGCGTGCAGCAGCCTATGACTGACTGTGCTCTGCTGCGCAGACGTGGCGCACGTGCGACGCGATCACGGCATGCGCTGGCCTGCATCGACCAGCGCGGCGCACACATCCGCACAGACTGCCGGCGCACGGCGTTGGTCACATGCATGAGCTGGCTTGCCACCAGGCACTGCTGCCACACAATGGTGCACCACTGCAATGCCCCATGACACGGTCCGCAGCGGTTATTGACAGTCAATAGGGAGATACGTTATACTTTTGTGCGAGGTACTCGGATACCAGGAGGGAACGATGGCACTTGCGTTACCGCTCGATGACCTGCGCCGCAATACGTACCAGACCGTGGATGAGTTCACCACCGGGCTTGGCATAACGCCAAGCACCTACTACCGCGCGCTCAAAGGGCAGGTCGAAATCCCGACGATGCGCCGGATCGCTGCTGGCCTGGGCTTATCGCCTGCCGCTATTGCCGAGTTTGCCCCGCAACCGTCCGACCTGCTGCTCCAGCAGATCACCGCGACGATCGACCGCGCTGAGGCAGCGGGCTGGATCGAGGTCGACCCGGAGACACTGGAACCCACGGGACGGCGGGTGCATGAACGATTGCCCCAGGATGCGGCGTGAATCTGCGCTACAGCGATGATGCCTGGGAGACCATGCAGCGCCTCCCCGAGGCCCAGCGTGCGCAGGCGCGGCAGCTCATCCGCGCCATCATGCTGGCGGAGGTTCCTGTGGGGCGGCTCTGGATCCGCGATCTGCGCGGCCGCCAGCTGTGGATCGCCTCGGCGCTTGATACGCACGTCATCCATCGCGCGGTGTACAGCCGCACAGCGAACACCATGTACATCATCCACATCCTGACGTTTCCGACGCCGCCCGACCCGAACAATAGCTAGTCGCACACGCAACGCCTCGCACGGAACGCCGTGCGGGGCGTTTGTCTGTCGACGAGAAGGTTCCTCGATGCCTGATAATCCTAGCGCGGCTTCCGCTCGCCCGGTGGCGAACGTTTTCCTGTTATTATGTCGAGCGCCAGCTCGCCGGGATTGCGGTTCAGGATTGCCTCGATCGTCTGGCCACGCTGCTGCTCGGCCATGTCCAGGATCGCCGTGACATCCGCAGTAAGCGTAGCCAGACGCTGCTCCAGAAGCGCGATAGCAGCGTCTTGCGCTGGCGTCAGACGCTCGCGCCGCCACCGACGCAGCTGCTCGACGTAGAGCCACAGGTCGCCCTTTTGCTGCGAGAATGCGGCGGTCAGGCGATGCAGCGTGGAATCATCGAGTACACCTGGGCGCGTGGCGGTTTCGGCAAGATTGCGCTTCTGGGCCTCCGCTGAGTCGGCCATGCCGTTGATCGCCCATGCAATCGTCGGGATCTGCGCGAGTGGTTGCCAGTTTGGCTCGGGGCTGGTGCGCGGCATAGCGGCCTCCAGTTGGCGACGGGTTGATGCACACCAGCACAGCACAGGCGTGGCGCGTGCAGGCTTCGAAGCACGGACGATAGCTATCCGCACTATGAGAGTTGCCGAACGTTTGTGCGCAAAACCCTTGCAATCGCGAGCCAGGATGATAGAATTGATGTAAATGTCGCTATCAAGAGGAGCTACGATATGATTGATTGGTTCAAAATCATCACCGGTATGACGGAACTTGGGCAAGTCTGGCAATTCTGGTTGGCGTGTGGTGTGGCGCTGCTCGGACGCTGGGCTATCCACCGTCTCACGCGCTGAGTCTGGCGCATCTGCGATCATTACCAGACGAGCCAGCGCCGCCTCACTGACGCGGCGTTGCTGGATATGATCACTGGCACAAACAGACAACGTTCATGCGCTACAGGTGCAATCATGATGCGTTCTTGATCCGTTTGTGCAGCCACTTCGGAGAAACAGCTATGCAACTCATGCGATCAATTGAGGCGTTCCGCTTCGAACAACACTGGGGAATTCGCGACTTCGCGCGCTATCTCGGCGTAACGCCGCGCACGTATACACAGCTTGTCGAACACCCCGATCAGGTGACACCTGCCACCAAACGAAAGATCATGCTGAAGCTCAAGGTCTCGCCCTATCAGGTGCGCGAACTGGTACCGCAGATCGCTCCCGCCGATCTGGCCGCGATCCGTGCCGAGATTGCTGATGCTGACGCCAACGACACCTGGGTGGTCTATGATGTCGACGGCAACCCCACGGGCGAGTCGGCGCGCGCGCTGCGATGATCACGCGCGTCGCACTCTTACCACGGGCACAGGAAGCACTGGATGCGTGGAGCGACAGCGAACGGGCACGCTTCTGGAAGATCGTGAGCGTGAGCAAGAACGCACCCGAAGACGGCGCGTTTGTGGAAGCGCTCACTTCAAACCAGGCAATCCGGCAGATGACGGGCGCGAACATGCATGTCCAGTATTATTACAACGCGAAGTCGGTGATTTTCCGCATCGGGATGCGACGTAAGCAAAAGTTAAATCAGACCGCCGACCCGTCTGTAATGCCATTCGCGCGAGCACAGTTGTACGACTTCGCGTTGTAATATAATACGTGCGGCCATGCGCAAGGCGATGCAAGTACAACCGCCCGAGCGCCCCACAGTCGATCGCAATCAACATCTACCCGTCACCCGAATCAATCGCGCGCGAAATCACAAACTGGATCCACGCGCTACGACTGACACCGCGCCGCTCGGCTGCGGCGTCCACACGGTCAAGCACGGCCTGGCTCATCTGGATCATTACGCGCTCTTTGCGGCGACTTGCAGGCTTCGCCGGTGGCGGCGCTGGCGGCGGCGCTGCCGGGCGGTGCGCAGCGCCAGCGATGAACGCTTCGGCGGCAGCATCGGATGGCTGCACTTTGGCAGCAGGTTGCGGGCGTTTTGCTA
>JAYUYF010000432.1:0-4083 GCA_043752605.1 Roseiflexaceae bacterium | reverse complement strand
CGCGCGCGCGGCCGCATCGCTGATCAAGCGCCGCGTGACGCTCTCGGCCACCAGCGGATGGCCGGGCACCGCATACACGACGGTATCGCCTGCGGCCGCGCGCGCCAGCAGTGTCTCGGCGATCGTCTGATAGACGGTCGCGAAATCATCGGCGGTCTCGTACAGTTCATCAAAACTCTGGCGCGGCAGATCGGCCGGCAGCGCCGCGACGGTCGGGTGGCGTGTGGTACGCAGGTACAGCAGCGGCGCGGCGCAAATTGCCTCCCACGCCGCGCGCGTCAGCGCCCCCGGATCGCCCGGACCAAGGCCGACGACCGTGATCGATCCGGGGGCGCTGCTGGTCGTCATGGCGCGGCGGTGGGCACCGGCGCGGCGGTGAGCTGCGGGTCTACCGGTTGCAGTTCGGCAGCTGCGGGCGTGGCCGTTGGGTACACCGGCTCTTCCAGCCGCCGCTCGGCGACAGCCTTCTCGCGCTCGGCAGCCAGCAACTCCTGGAGCTTCTGGCCGCGCTCGCCCTCCAACTCCTCCTGCGTGCGCTGCTCGATGATGCCCTGAGCCTCTTCGGTGGTCATCGCCGGTGCTTCACCCAGCCGATCAAGCCGGATGACGTGGTAACCAAACTGGCTTTGCACCGGCGTGAGTGTCGTCTCACCGACCTTGAGTTGCTCGAACATCGCCTGCTCAAACTCGGGGACAAACATGCCTTTGGTGATATTTTTGTACTCGCCGCCACTATCTTTCGAGCCCGGATCGGTCGAGACTTCGGTCGCCAGCGCGGCGAACGCTTCACCTTTGCCGAGCCGCTCGATGACCGCCGTGGCCTCAGCTTCGGTGGCAACCAGAATATGTGCCACATCGGCAGACAGCACGACCTCGGTCATCTGCTTGTTGACATCCTCGGTGACACGTGCGCGCACATCTGCCTCAGGCACCAGCGATTCGACGAGCTTCTGCTGCGCGAGGAAGAACAGCACAAACTGGCGGAACTCGGTCGACTCCACACCCTCATAGCCAAGCTGCTCGCGGATGACGGTATCGAGCGTGGTACCCTCCTGCGGAATTGTGGTGCGAAACGTCTCGATTTGCGTATCGATCTCCGCGTCGGTCACGGCGATATTGCGTTGGCGCGCGAGCCCGATCAGCAGATACTGATCGACAAAACGGCTGACCAGATCGCGTTCAAGATCGGCGCGCGGCGGCGCGTTCGCACCGGTTGGATCCTGTTTGGCGATGCCCGCCTCGATCAACCCAAGCTGCGCATCGAGTTGCGGGCGGGTGAGCGTCACATCGCCCACCCGAGCGACGGCCGGTGTCGTCGCACCGCAGGCGGCCAACATAACCAGCAGCGCTACCACTGCACAAAAACGACGAAACACAGCACTTCCTTTCAAAACACCGGGAAACAAAGAGTTACTCATCATCGCTGAGTGAGAGCACCGCCATGAAGGCTTCCTGTGGGATCTCAACGTTGCCAACCATCTTCATGCGCTTCTTGCCCTCTTTCTGCTTCTCGAGCAGCTTGCGTTTGCGGCTGATATCACCGCCGTAGCACTTCGAGAGCACATCTTTGCGCATCGCTTTAATCGTCTCACGGGCGACGACCTTGGTGCCGATCGCGGCCTGGATCGGCACCTCAAACATCTGGCGCGGGATCAGTTTGCGCAACTTCTCGACCAGCAAGCGCCCGTGGTTGTAGGCAAACTCGCGATGCACAATCAGCGAAAGCGCATCGACGGGCGCCGTATTGACCAGAATATCGAGTTTGACCAGATCGGCTTCCTGATAGCCGGCCAACGTATAATCGAGCGAGGCATAACCTTGCGTCTTCGATTTGAGCTGATCATAGAAATCGACGACAATCTCGGCGAGCGGGATGCGATACTTGAGCTGCACGCGCTGCGGATCGAGATGCTCCATCGCCTCAAACGTGCCGCGCTTACCCGTGACGAGTTCCATGATCGGCCCGATGTAGCGCGTCGGCGTGATGACCGCGATCACCATCACCGGCTCCTCAATCGAGGAGATCAACCCGACTTCGGGCATCTCTGAGGGGTTGTCGACCAGCAGGATATCGCCGTTGATCATCAGCACTTGATACTCGACGCTCGGCGCGGTGATCAGCAATTCGAGCCCGTACTCGCGTTCGAGTCGTTCGCGTACGATCTCCATATGCAGCAGCCCGAGGAAACCACAGCGGAAGCCAAAGCCGAGCGCGGATGACTTCTCGGGTTGGAACGAGAGTGCAGCATCGTTCAGCTTGAGCTTATCGAGCGCATCGCGCAGGTCGCCGTAGGCGCTCGAATCGATCGGGTATAACCCGGCGAACACCATCGGCTTGGCCGGCCGATACCCGGCGAGCGCCGCGCTCGCCGGATTGTTTGCCAGCGTAATCGTATCGCCGACCTGCACCTCGCCGATCTGCTTGAGCCCGGTGGCGACATAGCCCACCTGGCCAGCGCTAAGTGAGTCGAGCGAGGTCATCATCGGCCGGAAGCAACCAATATCGAGCGCCTCGGCCTGCACACCGGTGCCGATCAACTGGATGCGCGACCCGGCCGGCAACGTGCCGTTCATCACGCGCACATACGCGATCACCCCTTTGTAGGCATCGTAGTGCGAGTCAAATATCAGCGCCTGAAGCGGCTTGGCGGCATCGCCGCCCGGCGGCGGAATGCGCTCGACGATCGCAGCCAGCAACTCGGGCACGCCCAGACCGACCTTAGCCGAAACGCGCAGCACATCCTCGCGCGGCAATCCGAGCACAGTTTCGATCTCCTCAGCGACAAAATCGGGGTTTGCGCCTGGCAAGTCGATCTTGTTCAGTACTGGAATAATCTCGAGATTGTTCTCGATCGCCAGATAGACATTGGCCAGCGTCTGCGCCTCGATCCCCTGCGAGGCATCGACCACCAGGATCGCACCCTCGCAGGCCACCAGCGCGCGCGATACCTCGTAGCCAAAATCGACGTGACCGGGGGTATCGATCATATTGAATTGATACACCTGGCCATCGGCACCGATATACTCCATCCGCACCGATTTGGCTTTGATCGTAATACCCTTCTCGCGCTCGAGATCCATACCATCGAGCAACTGATCGCGGCGCTCGCGCGCGCTGATCGTGTTTGTGGTCTCGAGCAGACGATCAGAGAGCGTTGTCTTGCCGTGATCGATATGTGCGATGACGCTAAAATTACGAATGTTTTGCTGGCTGGTCATACTGCGCCTCGCTTATTAATTCTTTCACAAGTATACCAGACCGCGCACGCTCCCGCAAAGCCCGAGTGCGATCTGCGGCATTCTGATGCGAAGAACTTGCAGGCTCGCATGACCTGCCGTATGATATGTATCATCTGAGGAATGTGTGTGATGGAGCCAGTTTATGGACCCAGTACTAATAGGGCTGATTATCGCCGCTGTTGTGATCGTCGTGGGGCTGATGGTGCTCCTGCGGCGGCGGCGCAACGCTGCGGCTGGTAGCGATGTACCAGTGATCCCCGAGGTGAGTGATCAGGTCGATTACACCTCGATCCCGTATCAGGAGAAACTGACGCCGATGGAGCGCTTCCAGCGCGCATCGCCGGCGGTCAAGGCGCTGGCGGTGCTCGCACCACTGGCGGCGATCGGCCTGCTGATCGCGGTCGGGCTGACGCTGACAACGCCGACACCCATCGCCGAGCAGGTCATCCCGCCGCCGCTGGCGATACTGAGCATCGCGCGCGCCGAGGTGGTGGGCAATGGCAAGATCGTTGTCGAAGGCATGACCGAGAACCTGCCAGCGGGCACGGGCGTCTCGGCGCTCATGCGCGAGGGCGAAGATGATTTTGCCTGGTTCAACGCTGATATTGCCACCGCCGCGCCTGATTCAGCCACTGGCCGCGTCGCGGTGACGCTCGAACGCCGCAGCGATGCGCCGGTACCCGTGCCCGATCGGCCCTACAGCGTGGTGCTGATCGCCACGCCACCGAGCGGCCAGCCGGTGCGCTCGGAGCCCGCCCCCGTGGTCGTGCTCGGCCCGTTTGCGGGTGATTTCTTCCAGAATGCGGCGGTCGTGCTGCCGACGATCGCGCCGACAGTGGGGGC
>JAYUYF010000431.1:0-4092 GCA_043752605.1 Roseiflexaceae bacterium | reverse complement strand
GCGCCCGATTTGGTATTATACCACGAGACACCTGCGCAATGCCGCGCTTTACCGCGTCGGCGTGCGGAGATCTGGAGCTTTTTGTGGTCAATATGTCTCGCCTGCGCCTCTGGGTTACCCTGATCATCGGTCTCGCGGCGCTGGCGTTGGATCGTGTGCCGCCCGGCCAGGCACCGTATGTACGGCCCACATTTGCGCGCTGGATGCGTGGCGAGCGCGCGCACCTGCTGCGTCTTGCGCATCGCTATAACCCGGCAGACGTCAGCGGCATTGGTGATCGCGAGTTTGCCGTCGTGCTCGCCACGGTGCTGTACAACGAGCATTTTGGCTGGTTCGAAGAGACCTTACCGCCCGTGCAGCCGTTTACGCCGCTGTATCAGCAGGCGCAGGTCGAAGCGAATCTGGTGTTTGGCACCGATTTTAGCGTCTGGCCAGCCAACCTGCGCCCGTCGGTCGCGCGCGAGATCCTGCGCGGCGAGTTGCCGCTGCCGGGTCAGATCGGCAGTGTACCCGTACAGGTTCCCGGCGCACAGGGCTACACCAACGCATCAAACAGCGTGCTCACCGCCGCGATCGCGGTTCCGTCGCAGGCCGCCGAGTACCTGGCGGCCAATCTGGCGCGTGGCGTGTACCGGGCGCGTGCCGAGCGTGTGGCGGTGAACTGGCAGACGCTGGCGGCCTGGCACAACGCCGGGATCGTCACCCCGCGCGCTATTGCGTCCAATCCCGCCGCCACCGACTATCTGCAGCGCGCCGCGCGCTATCAGCCGCTGGCGGAGGCGTTTGTGGATGAAGGGTTGGCCGAGTTGCACGCGGTGCTGTACCGCGAAGCGCGCGTGGTACAATAACAGCCACGAAATAAGGAGGGACGCGATGACCGTTGCTGCACGCCAGTACAGCCTGCGCTCGACAGATACCGTCTGGGATTATGCGGCCTGGAAGGAGTTGCCAGATGATGGCAATCGCTACGAGATCATTGATGGAGTGCTGTATATGACCACGGCTCCGAGCAATTTCCATCAATACATTGTCGGTAACCTTACTGGCCTGGTTGGCTGGCCGTTCCAGCAGACCGGTGCCGGGTTCTGGTTCACCGCACCAATTGGTCTTTTGATACCCGGTTGCGATCCCGTGCAGCCCGACTTTTTGCTCGTGCGCGCCGAACGGCGCACGATCATTGCCAATCGCCGCATTCGTGGCGTGCCCGACCTGATTGTCGAGGTGCTCTCGCCGGGGAACCGCGCCCAGGATACGGTTGTCAAGCGCGCAGCGTATGCCCGCGCCAGCCTCCCCGAATACTGGATCGTGCGCCCCGATACGCGCGATATCCTGGTGTATACCGCCCCTGAACCCGCAGCGAGCGATTTCAGCGCAGTGCAGCGCTTTGCCAGCGACACAGTACTCACCTCGCCCACGATCGCGGGGATGACACTCGATGTGGCTGCGCTCTTCGCCGGTGCCCCAGATACCACGCTTTAGCTCAGACGCCGTGCCACCACGAGGTACAGTGGGTCACCCCAGCGCTTGCCCGCACCACTGTTGTGCGACTCGGCGGGAGCAAAAACCCCGCTGGCGCGGAAGTAGCTCGCGATCAGCCCGGCGCGCTGTGTGTCATCGAGCGAGCGCCAGACCGCCGTGGCTTTGGTCGGAAACATGCGGTTGCTGTACGCGACGATCATGGGTGCATCGGGTTTGAGCACCCGCCCGACTTCGGCAAACACCTCGGCCGGGCGCGTCAGATACTGCACCGAGACGGTACACACCCCGCCATCGAAGCTCGCATCGGCGTAGGGTAGCACCGGATCAGCATTCAAACTCTGCACCACATACTCGCTGAGTTGCGGGTTGGCTGCCATTTCCTCAGTATTTAGCCCAAGCCCTGCCACGCGTGTATATGCCACATCCTCGGGCAAGTGACTGTAGCGGCTGCTCATCAGATCGAGGATCGCGCCGCCGGGCGGCAACAGCGAGCGGAAGCTGGCCGTCGCGGCGCGGATTGCGCCGGCATCGATGTGTGCCACCATCCGTGGGCTGATATAAAACGACAGGTCGTCGTGCTCGTCCTCGCGGGCAAACCATTCGGCGGGCAGTGCGGTCGGCGGTGTGGTCATCGTGTGGTGCTCCCGCTACACGTTCGTCCTACCGCCCTCCCGCACAAAGCGTACCAGGCTATGCGTAGCGGCCACGCACGCGCTGGCGGCGGTGGAGCCGGATCGCGAGCCGGTAGTAATCGATCAGTTGATCCATTGTCCCCTGCCAATTGCGGCCACGTGCATAGCCGATCGCACCTTCGCGCAACCGGGCATACAGATCAGAGTCTTGCTGAAGTTGCCGCACCCGATCCACGATCTGCTCGGGGTGCGCGGCATCGTACGTCAGCGCGTTGACGCCATCGCGCAGCGTATCGACCAGCCCGCCCGACATGCTGCCAACGACGGGTAGCCCACAGGCCATCGCCTCGAGCGGTGCCAGGCCAAATGTCTCGCTCATAGACGGGAACACCAGCGCATCGGCCGAGGCATAGGCTGCCACCAGATCCTCACCGCGCAGGTAGCCAGTGAACACGGCGCTGCTGCCGGCGTACGAGGCCTTGATGGTCTCGAATTCCGGGCCGCCGCCCACCAGCGCCAGCCGCACACCCGGCAGCCCGTCGGCCAGTTCGCGCAGCTGGTGCACATTTTTCTCGCGTGAGATCCGGCCGACGTACAGCACCACAAAATCTTCCGGATGCCCACCGCTGAGCCGTTCGCGCATCGCGTCGCTGCGCAGATCGGGCCGGAAGCGCTGCGCATCGATGCCGCGGTGCCACCAGCGCACGCGCTGGTAGCCGTTCTGGCGTACCTGGCTCAGCATCGAGCTCGATGGCACCAGATTGACATCGGCCATATTGTGCGCGGTGCGAAAGAGCGCCCACGCCAGCGGCACGCCCCACGCACCAACATAAAGTTGCGTATAGATGGGAATATCCATATGACACGAGGCGACCAGCGGCAGCTTCAGCCGCCGTGCGAGCGCGATGCCGGTCGGCCCGAGAAAGGCCGGATTGACCACGTGAACCACATCGGGCTTGAATGCCTCGAGCTCGCGCCCGATCATGGGCGATGGCAGATTGATGCGTAACTCAGGATACAGCGGAAAACGCGGCCCACCCGTGCGGATACAGCGTGCACCGGCATAGGTTTCGGGCATGTCTGGCGGACCAAACACCACTGCCTCGTGTCCTTGCTCCTGCAAGCGCTGCAGCGCGTGGCACATCACCGAGACCACACCATCGATTTTGGGCAAAAACGTCTCGGTAAAAATGGCAATTCGTAGCCGCTTCGTCATGTGGCACCACAACACTAATCAAGAGCATTCACCGCTATGATACTCTCACGTTGGGTAATAGTCCAGATCCGTGCCACGAGCGCATTACGTAACGAGACAAAATCTCAAAAGTTCTTTACAACTTCGTGCAGATGTGCTATTGTAGCTGGATAATCTATGGCAAGGATGCCACTTGCAGCAAATGAGGCTGGCCCCTGCGGGTTGGCCTTGTGTTGTATTCAGGGAGGTCTCCCATGTTCGAACGCCAGAAAGCCAACGATCTGCACCGCTGCCCGACGTGCCAGAGCACGCTGATCGAGACACGCGCCGGGCTCCGCTGCGCTGATGCAAGTTGCGTCGAGACGGGTCGCTTCTTCGCCTATGGTCCCCTGCTGGTGCGGCTCCCCGATGTGCCCTCGACAGGTGCGCCGCAGTTGCCCTGGGAGCGCCCGCGCGCGGCATAATCAATCTATCGCAATCCTGCTGCTGTAGCAATTCTCAGATAGCTTGCACCGTGCGAACGATTGCGCTCCCCCGCTCCACGTGGGAGCGGGGGCCTGGGGGTGAGGTCGGCGGAGCGCAACCTTTGTGAGTTTCGCTTTACAGCGGTTATCAAATAGGTTGAACCATGCTATACTTACGTCATGAAAGCCTATTCCGTCGATTTACGCACACGTGTGCTTGCCACACTCGATGCCGGGATGCCGCGCGACACCGCCATCACGACCTTTCAGGTCAGTCGATCCACGATCAAACGCTGGCTGGGCCGCCGCCAGCGGACGGGCG
>JAYUYF010000430.1:0-9815 GCA_043752605.1 Roseiflexaceae bacterium | reverse complement strand
CGATTACAATCGCCGACCGACTGCTTCGGCCCTACATGTTGCGGGGCGGATATCGATATACACGACAATTATTTCGTGATATACTATTCGTGATATCGGATGGAATAACGCGAGGTGTGGTGTATGGCGCATCTGGGCGCAGGGCGTGGCGAGCGCATGATGCTGGCGGGGTTGGTGGGGCTGACGCTGCTGGCGGCGCTGGCGTTCATCTGGCAGCTGGTGATGCCGCAGGTAGTGATCGTGGGGCCGCTGACGATCGACCGGCTCGGGGCGCTGATGGCGCTGCTGGTGTCGGGGATCGGTACCGTCACCTACCGCTTTGCGCTGCGCTATCTGGCGGGCGAGCCGGGGCAGCGGCGCTTCTTGCGCTGGCTGGCGGCGACGGTCGTGGCGGCGTTGTTGTTGATGCTGACAACCCATCTGTTGGCGCTGTTTGCCGCCTGGTTCTTTGTAAGCATCGGGCTGCACCGGCTGCTGTTGTTCTACAGCGAGCGACGCGAGGCGCAGCGCCCGGCACGCAAGAAGTTTCTGATCAGCCGCCTGGGTGATCTGGCGTTGCTGGGCGCGATCGGGGTGATCTGGGTGGGTTGGGGCACCTTCGACCTGCACGTCTTCCTCGCGCGGTTGGCGAGCGACCCGCAGCCAGCGCTGGCGCGGGCGGCGGCGTTGTTGCTGGTCGGCGCGGCGCTCACCAAAGCTGCACAATTTCCCTTCCACAGCTGGCTCCCCGAGACGATGGAAGCACCTACACCGGTCTCGGCGCTGATGCACGCCGGGATCATCAACGCGGGCGGGGTATTGCTGCTGCGGTTTGCGCCGTTACTCAATACGCAGGCGCAGGCGTTGTTGCTCCTCACCCTGTTTGGCACGATCACGATGGCGTTTGGCACGCTCGTGATGTGGATGCAGCCCGACATCAAACGGACGCTGGCGTGGTCGACGGTCAGCCAGATGGGCTTCATGATGGTGCAAATCGGGCTGGCGGCATTCCCGGCCGCCGCGCTGCATATCGTGGGGCACGGCTGCTACAAGGCCTGGTCGTTTCTGCGCAGCGGTGATCTGCCGCCCGCCCGCGCTGTACAACCCGCGATCGCACCACGGCGCGCGCTGGCGCTTGGCGCGCTGGGAAGCGCGTGCGCCGTGCCTGCACTCTGGCTGGCGGCGCAAATCAGCGGATTTGATCCACTGCACTCGCCGGGTGAACTCGCGCTGGCCGCGATCGTCGCGCTGGCGATCGGGCAGCTATGGGTGGCACTGCTCGGGCGCAATACCAGCGCCACATACCTGCTGGCGACGTTCCTTTTGACAGGTGCCACGGCGCTGCTGGCATTTGGCCTGTACCAGAGCGCGGCGCTGTACCTCGCGCCGGTGATTGGCACGCTGCCGGTTGCTCGCGGCCCGCTCGCGTGGCTGGCGGCGCTGCTGCCGGTGCTGGCGACGGTCGTGCTGATCATCCTGCACGCCTATCTCCCCACACTGGTGCAGATCGCGCGTGGGCGCGCGTTTCGCATTCACGCGCTCAACGGTTTCTACATCGGCACCCTCGCCAACCGGCTGGTCGATGTGGTCTGGCAGCAAAAGCCACAGTCCCGCAGTGTACCCGCGATCAGCAGCGCGTTTGCGCCAGCAAGAGGAGAGCATGACTAGTATGCCGTGTGTTGATCACGCGCTGGAGCAGAGTATTCCGGCGAGCGCGACGCTGGCTGCGACGATCGAGCGTGTCTGCCGCCGCATCCCGCCGCTGTGGGATCTGCATAATTATGTCGCGGTCAACCCGTTTCTCGGCTTTGCCGCCACCCCGATCGCCGATGCGGCGCGCACGATCCGCGACGGCATCGGGGCGCAGACGTTGCCACCGATCGCCTACTTCCACGAGCGCTGGCGTGCGGGCGCATTTGGGAGCGGCGATCTTGCGGACGCAGCAGCACACAACGCCACCGATACCACCACGCTTGCGGCGATCGTGCTGGGCAAGCACCCCGTGCCGCTGCGCATCAGCAACCCGCGCCTCACGCTGGCTGAAGCGCACGAGCAACGCTACGGTGGCGATTGGCAGGCGATCGCAGTACGCCAGATCGGGCAATGGTGTGCGTACGCATTTGGCGGGCGGACTGCGCACGCGCCGCAGGATCTTTACACGGAATGGTGCGCCGATGCCCGCACCGACCGCACGATGGCGTGCGAAGGGCTGCGCGGCTGGCAGTCGTTTGTCGGGCAGTTGCCAGCACGCAGTATCGATGCAATTGCACTACTGCTCGACCAGCACGCGATCGCCGCACACGAGCACGAGGCGTATCTCTACCGCGCGCTCGGCAGCATCTACGGTTGGGCCTCGCGGTTGCGGGGCGAAGCGTTTGCGCGCGGCGACACCGACCTGCGCGCGATGGTTGATCTGCTGGCAATCCGGGTCTGCTTTGATGCCGCGATCGCCCGGCTCGCACCACGCGATGGCCATCCCGACCCACGATCAGGTACTGAGGTCGTCGAAGACGAGCAGCTGCGCATCACGCTGCAGGATGCGCTGGAGCGCGGCTACACGCGACGGTTGCTGGCAGCCCTCAACCCACCACCCGCGCAGACCCCGGTGCGACCCAACGCGCAGGCGGTGTTCTGCATCGATGTACGCTCGGAGCCGTTGCGCCGCCAGCTCGAAGCGCAGGATCCGGGCATCCTGACGCACGGCTTCGCCGGCTTTTTTGGTGTGAGCCTCGACTGGCAGACTGAGGCCGGCAGCAGCGCGCGTTGCCCGGTGCTGCTGCAACCGGGTGTTCGGCTGCGGGCACAGGAGGAAGCTGACCACAGCGCACGCTATCAGATTGGGGCGGTACAGCGCGCGCCCGCCGCCGCATTTACCTTTGTCGAATTGCTCGGGCTTGCCTACGGCGTCGGGTTGGCGGCCGACGCGCTGGTGCGCGGCGGTGCTGAACCGAGCGCCGAGTATCATGCGCCGTTCACGCTCGAACCTGACAGCAGCGGGCGTGGGATCGCGCTGCCGACGCGGATCGAGATGGCGGCGGGGATCCTGGCCGGCATGAGTATGCGCAACCAGCCACTGGCGCGACTGCTGCTGCTGTGCGGCCACGCCAGTACCAGCGCAAACAACCCGCACGCCGCCGGGCTCGATTGCGGCGCGTGTGGCGGCCACGGCGGCGCGATCAACGCGCGCGTCGCGGCAGCGCTGCTCAACGACACAGGCGTGCGGGACGGGCTACTGGCGAGCGGGATCGCGCTACCGGCAGATACCTGGGTTGTGGCAGGCGTACACGATACTACGCGCGACACGATCACACTGCTCGATACCGCTGACGTGCCCGCCAGCCATCAGACCGAGCTGACACAACTCGACGCGTGGCTCACTGCTGCGGGTGCGGCCACGCGCGCCGAGCGTGCGCCGACGCTTGGCAAGCCGACGCGGCCCGCCAACCGGCTGGCACGTGCATTTGGCCAGCGCAGCCGCGATTGGTCCGAGGTGCGGCCCGAGTGGGCGCTGGCGCGCAACGCCGCGTTCATCGCTGCACGCCGCAGCCGCACGGTCGGCGTCGATCTCGGCGGGCGCGCGTTTCTGCACGATTACGACTGGCGACAGGATCACGACAACAGCGTGCTCTCGCTGATCATGAACGCGCCGATGGTCGTGGCATCGTGGATCAACCTGCAATACTTTGCCTCGACCGTCGACCAGCACATGTTTGGCGCCGGCACCAAAGCACTGCACAACCGCGTCGGCGGCCACGGCGTGGTGCTGGGTAACGGCGGCGACCTGCGCAGCGGGCTGGCGTGGCAATCGGTGGCCGCCGAAGACGGCAGCTGGTACCACGAGCCGTTGCGGTTGCAGGTGATCATCGAGGCACCACAGCAGCGAATCGACGCGGTGCTCGCCGCGAGCCCGGGCGTCGCCGATCTGGTGTTCAACGGCTGGATTGTGCTGTTTGCCCTCGAACCGGCTGGCACGGGGGTGGTGCAGCGCATACACGCGGGGTGGGTGGCAGCGTAGCTCTGACCTACACCCGCGCGACGCCCTGGCGCAGCAGCACTCTGACGATGAACAATACCGCGAACGAGACGCTGAGCAGGATCAGCGCAAGTGTGAGCGCGACACCAAAATCGAGCTCAAAACCGAGGTAGATCGCCAGCGGCATGGTCTGCGTGCGCCCAGGGAAGTTGCCCGCGAAGATGATCGTGGCACCAAACTCGCCGAGCGCGCGCGCCCAGCTCATGACCATGCCACCGAGCAGCACCGGTGCGGCGAGCGGCAGCGTGATCGCACCAAACACCTGCCACGGCCCGCCACCATCGACCTGCGCCGCCTGCTCGAGATCGTTGTCGACCCCGGCAAAACCCGCGACCGCGCTCTTGATATAGAACGGCGCGGCGACGAATGTCTGCGCCAGCACCACCGCGATCGTGCTAAACGCGATGCTGATGCCAGCCGCTTCGAATATTGGCCCGACCAGCCCACGGCGGCCAAACGCCAGCAGCAACGCGATCCCCGCGACGGCGGGCGGCAGCACCATCGGCAGATCCACCAGCGTATCGAGCAGCCGATGCCCGGCGAAGCGGTGGCGTGCGAGCAGATAGGCCAGCGGTGTGCCGAGCAGCAGCGCCAGCAGCGTGCTCGCCGCGCTCGTCGTCAGGCTCAATTGCACCGCCTGCGCCACCGCCGGGCTCGCAAGTGCCGCCAGCAACCCGGCCAGATCGACACGCAGCACCAGCGCCACAATCGGGAGCACGAGAAACGCCACCATCGGCAGGCTCGCCAGCACCAGCCAGCTCGCACCAGGTACCGCGCGGCGGTGTGTCGTCGTCTGCGCGGTTGATTCGGCAACCAGCTGCGGTTCGGCCCGGCTTTTGTGCATCAGGGCGCGCCAAACCCGTAGCGCGCCAGGATCGCCTGCGCAGGCGGCGACAGCACGTAATCGATGAATTGCTGCGCAGCTTCCGGGTGCGGCGCATCGCTGATCGGCGCGATCGGGTAGCGTGCCACCACGTTCAAGGTCGCCGGGATCGGGATCGACACGACCGGGCGTTCGTCGCTGGATACCACATCAGATATATACACGATCCCGGCGTCGGCCTCGCCGAGCGCGACTTTGGCCAGCACCGCGCGCACGTTCTCTTCATACGAAACGATATTGGCTTCGACCTGGGTACGGAATGCGGCTGTAAAAGCAGAATCCTGCGCCGCATTGTCGAGAAATGTCAGCGCGTACTGGCCAGCTGGCACCGCAGGCGCGGCGATCACCACGCGCACGCCCGGTTTCGCCAGATCGGGCAGGGTGGTGACACTGGTGGAATCGGGTGGCGTGATCACCACCAGGCTGTTCGATACAAACGGCTGTGGCGCATCAGCAGCGACGCGCCCGGCATCGACGGCTGCCGTCATCTGTGCGGTATTTGCCGATGCAAACACATCGGCGGGCGCACCCTGCGCGAGTTGAGCCGCGAGTTGCTGCGAGCCGGCCATGTTGAATGTGACCGTCACAGCCGGATTCGCGGCACTAAACTGCTGGCCAATCTCGGCGAACGCATCCATCAACGAGGCGGCAGCGAAGACGGTAATCTCGACGGGCGCGGGGGCGGCGGTGGGGGCGGCGGCGGGCGGTGCGGCACAGGCCGCAAGCAGGAAGAATAGCAGCATGTAGGGACGAGCTATAGCCCGCCCGTACCAATGCCCGCCATCGCGCCCACCGCCATCACCACCCGTCTGTCGGCCCTTCGCCACATCTCGCATCAGCAATCTCCTTCGTAGTAGACCTGATCCTCAGAATTACACTTCCCCGACCTCACCCCCCGCCCCCTCTCCCACACGGAGAGGGGGAGCAGCCTGACGCGCATCAAGGGTGTCGAGCCACGCCAGCACTGCATCGAGCTGGCCGAGACGAAACCGCAGCAGCGCGTGGTCGAAGCTCTGCGGGTCGAGCGTGTCGGCGCGTGCCTCGAGCGCGTCGATCCGTGCGCTGATCACGGCGAGTTGCGCCCGTACCAGCTGTGTGCGTGCAGACGGATCGCCAAAGACGAAGTACAGTTTTGCGAGAAATTCCTGCCGCAGATCGCGCGCATGAGTCACCGGCGCAGTACACCACGCCGCAAACGCATACTGGCCAGTTGGCGTCAGCGCGAGCACGCGGCGCGGCGGACGTGCGCCCTGAGCTTCGGTGTGGCCGCTAAGATACGCTTCGGCTTCGAGCCTCGCCAGCAGCGCATAGCAGTGGCTCTGCTTGAGATGCCAGATCGCGGCCAGCGCCGGCTGCTGGCGGAGCGTGCGGTAGATTTCGTAGGCGTGGAGCGGCGCGGGCACCAGCAAGCCCAGCAGCACGTGTTCGATCGTCAGCGGCGGACGGCTCGTTGGCACGGATCATTACTCACGCTATGACTATTTATACTGCGAGTATAGCGTTGTAAGCCAGTGGCGTCAAGCACCGATCACTTGGTCAATGTTGCCGTATCCGAGCCGTCATCCTTGAGCTTTGATGGTGTCATTGGTTGTGGTTTGCCGTCTGCTTTTGCACCACGGCTAACAAACATAAAGGCGGTGAGCGCGAGCACCACCGCAGCGATCGCCGCGCCAAACGGCAGCAGGTTTGTCGTCTGATCCCAATTGACGATCTGGATCAGGAACGTGACAATCAGCACGGCGACGCTCACACTGAGCAGCTTGTTCTTCAGATCATCAAGCGATGTCACGCTGATCCAGCTCGGCAGCTTGACATCGCCGATAAACAACTCGTAGAGCCCGGTCGCGATGATGTACAGCACGGTGCCGATCAGCACCAGATCGGCAACTTCGATACCGACGACCGCGAGTTGCTTGGCCGTCTTCGGATCGGCGAGCTGCGTGGCCGCCGCAATAATGCTGGTCGCCGAGCGGATCAGACTGGCGACAAAGATCATCACCGAAATCAGCAGGCTTGCGACGACACCAAAAAGCACGGTGTAGCGCGATAGACTAAGCAGGTATGCCATGATTCGCTTTCTCTCGTATGCAAAACAGGCGCAGCGATCGCTGCGCCTGTTCGCTCCCCAATCTTACGTGCGGCTCGCCTGCGCGACCGATGCCCGACCACGCCCACGCAGGAAGATCTTCTCGACCTCGACAGCCGCAAACAACGCGGCACCAAGCCCGATACAGACCAGCAGGTCGGTCAGCGTCAGCGGCTGGAGCCCGAGGAACACACCCAGCGGCGTGTAGAGCGCCACCAGTTGTAGCGTCGTCACCAGTGCGATCACGCCCCACATCACGTGGTTGCTGAACACCCCAATCGTGAACAACGACTCGGTGTTCGATCGCGTGGCCAGCGCCTGGAAGATCTGCAGGAACGCCAGCGTGGTAAACATCACCGCCTGCCACTGCGCCGCGCCCGCGCGGTAGTACCAGAAGCCGACGCCCAGCGTGATGATCCCGATCGCGATCCCGACCCACGTCACCTGCCAGCCCATGCCACCGCTAAAGATGCCATCGCTCGGCGCGTGCGGCGGGCGGCGCATCACGTTCTTCTCGGCCGGCTCGACGCCCATGCTCAGCCCCAGCAGACCGTCGGTCATCAGGTTGAGCCACAGCAACTGGAGCGGCAGCAGTGCCACGGCGGCGGTGAGCGGCATCCCGCTGGCGAAGAACAGCACCGGCCAGAGCAGCATCACCAGCACCTTACCGATGTTGCCCGCCACCGCAAACTTGACGAAGCGCCGCAGATTATCGTAGATCACGCGGCCTTCCTCGACGGCCGCCACGATCGTCGTGAAGTTGTCGTCGCGCAGCACCATATCCGAGGCTTCCTTCGACACGTCGGTACCGGTGATCCCCATCGCCACACCGATGTCGGCCTTCTTTAGCGCGGGCGCATCGTTCACGCCGTCGCCCGTCATCGCCACCACGTGGCCCTGGCCCTGCAGCGCGGCCACAATCTTGAGCTTGTGCTCGGGGCTGACGCGCGCAAACACCGATGTGCGCACTGCCGTCGCCGCGAGCTCGGCATCGGTCATCTGATTGAGTTGTGCACCCGTGACGACGACATCATCCTGCGCGATGCCCAGATCACGCGCGATGTAGCTGGCGGTCAGCGGGTGGTCGCCGGTGATCATCATCGGGCGGATGCCCGCGCTGCGACAGGTGGCCACCGCCGCGCGCACTTCAGGCCGTGGCGGGTCGATCATGCCCGTCAGACCGAGGATACACAGATCGTGCTCGACGTGCTCGATACTATCGGCGTGCGGCACCAGCCGGAAGGCGACACCCAGCACGCGCATCCCATCGCGCGCCATGCGCTCGTTGGCGGCCAGGATCGCATCGCGCTGCGCGGTCGTCAGCGGCGCGGCGCGCCCATCCTGCCAGACGTGGGTGCTCACATCGAGCAGGCCATCGACGGCACCCTTGGTGATCGCAACAAACGGCTGCGCAGCATCGCCCACCGCCAGCGCCCAGCCTGCGAGCAGCGCGGGAGCATCGGCGGCGGCCGGACGGCGATGGACGGTGGTCATACGCTTGCGGTCGCTATCAAACGGCAGCTCGGCCACACGCGGAAACGACTGCTCGAGGTCTGATTTGGTCATCGCGTTGCGCACACCAGCCACCAGCAACGCACCCTCGGTCGGGTCGCCCAGCACTTCGTACGCGCCGGTCGTGCTGTCGACGCGCAACGTCGCATCGTTACACAGCGTACCACCCGCGAGCAGCAACCCGATCGCCTCGGCGTTGCTGGCGCGCAGTGCGGGCATCGGCACACCAGGGTCGAGCTTCACGTCGGCATCGCGCAACGCCTGTTGCAGGTCGACACGCTGGCCCGGCACCTCGATGATCGTGACGGTCATGCGGTTCTCGGTGAGCGTACCCGTCTTATCCGAGCAGATGGTGGTGACCGAGCCAAGCGTCTCGACGGCCGGCAGCTTGCGGATCAGCGCATTGCGGCGCAACATGCGCTGCGCGCCGAGTGCGAGTGTAAAGGTGACGACCGCCGGTAGACCCTCGGGGATAACCGCCACCGCAACCGAGATTGCGGTCAGGATCATATCGGCGAACGTCTCGCCCATCGCCACACCCATGCCGAGGATCAGGAGCGCGACGACCACACCCGCGATCGCGAGCTGCGTACCAACCGCATTCAAGCGCTGCTGGAGCGGCGTCTGCTCGTGCGTGACGGCCTGGAGCAGCCCGGCGATCTTGCCAAGCTCGGTGGCCATACCCGTCGCGATCACGACTGCGGTGCCGCGGCCATAGCTTACCAGCGTACCCATATAGCCCAGATTACGCCGGTCGCCGAGCGGCACTTCGGCGCGGTCGATCGCGTGGGTCTCTTTCTCGATCGGCTCCGACTCGCCGGTGAGCGTCGCCTCCTGGATGCGCAGGTTGACGCTTTCGATGATGCGCAGATCGGCAGGAACAAGGTTGCCCGCTTCGAGCGCGATCACATCGCCCGGCACCAGATCGCGCGCCGAGATCTCGACCAGGCGGCCATCACGGTAGGCGCGCACATTTGGCACCGCCAGCTTCTTGAGCGCGGCGATCGCCTTCTCGGCGCGGTATTCCTGCACAAAGCCAAGCAGCGCAAACAGCACCACGATCGTCAAGATTGCACCGGCTTCGAGATACTTACCAAGCACCAGCGAAAGTACGGCAGCACCGATCAGGATCAGCACCATCACATTGGTAAACTGCTCCCAGAGGAGCGCAAACGGGCTCTTGGCGCTCTTCTCGACGAGTTCGTTGGCACCGTAGTGGGCCTGGCGCTGCGCGGCATCAGCGCTGCTGAGGCCACTGGTATCGGTGGTGAGTGTGGCGAGCACCGTGGGCACATCGTTGCGGTGCCACTCCTGTTGCATCG
>JAYUYF010000429.1:0-4114 GCA_043752605.1 Roseiflexaceae bacterium | reverse complement strand
ACCGCTTCCCGCGCTATCTGACGACGACGACGTTTCCAGCCACATTTCTCGCCAGGTACAGCTATCCTGTTTGTCCGGTGTCTACGTGATTTCCCTATGAGTGTCGATTATGGTACCATATCAGTACACGAAATAGCAAATATAAAGTATAGCATGTATTGTAACAGGCGGTAACAAATTGTGTTGTAATCCCTTACAAATGGCCCGCACGACGTAACATCCACTCGCCATAGTTGCCCACTGTCGTAAAGCCCAGCCGCTCGTAGCAGCCCACCGCGCTCAAGTTATCGGCACGCACGTTGAGCCCGATGCTATCTGTCGTCTTGCTCAACAAGTTGCACAGTGCCGCCATCGCGACTGTCGCCAGCCCGTGGCCACGGGCTGGCGGCAGGGTAGCCACGCTGCCGATCGCCGCCACGCGCTCGCTTGGTGAATACACATGGATGCCCGCCACGCATACCAGCGCCGCGTCGCGCCGAATGCCGATAAACTGGCGCGTCTCGAGCATACGTGGGTCGAACCAGTTACCGGGATACGCCACCTGGTAGAATGCCAGCACCTCGTCGGTATCTGATGGCGCAAGTTGTGTGGCAGTACTCGTGTCGATACGTGCGATCGGGCTGCGATCGGTCAGCAACATCTTGAGGTAATGCCCGTGGTGCTCCAGCGTATAGCGTTCGGCAAACGTCTGCTCGACGCCCGGCGAAAGGTGGGTATAGATTTGTGCGGGCAACAGATGTTGGATCTTACCGATCAGCAGCTGAAGGCGGGTCGTATCGCCGCTACACAGCGCGTGCAAAATCAGCAGATCACCGCTGTCGTACGCGAGCACCGGCTGGCTGATCGTACCAGCATCTTCGAGCGCATAAAAGATCGTCGACGGCCAGAAGAAATCATCCAGGTCGCCGATCGCATACAGATGCTGCCCGATGTCGGTGCGCAACAGCGCGGCGATCTGCGCCCGGTCGTGTAGTGTGACAGCGCGGGTGGGCATTGTGGCTCCTTCTCTGCTGCATCTTCTCAGTTTTCAATTCCCGCTTACGCCACCAGCCCACCATCAACACCAATCACGGCACCGTTGACAAACGCGGCGTCGTCGCTCGCGAGGAACACGTAAACCGCAGCGAGCTCTTCCGGGGTGCCCATGCGGCGTAGCGGCGTGCGCTCGATCACCTGCGTGATCACGCGCTCGGGGATGCTCTGCGTCATCTCGGTGGCGATAAAGCCGGGGGCGACGACGTTGCAGCGCACACCGGCTGGCCCAAGCTCGCGCGCCCAGGTCTTGCTCATGGCGATCACGCCACCTTTGGTGGCAGCATAGTTGCTCTGGCCAAAATTGCCGTACACGCCAACGATCGAGCTCACATTGATAATCGAGCCGCTGCCCTGCGCCACCATCTGCGCAGCGGCGGCGCGGCCACACAGCCAGGTGCCTTTCAGATTGACGGAGATCACGGCATCCCATTGTTCTTCGGTCATCTTCAGTAGCCGCGCATCGCGGGTGATGCCCGCATTATTGACGAGCACATCGATCCGTGCGCCCCACGCCAGCACCTGCGCAAATGTCTCCGCGACGGCGGCGGCCTGTGTCACATCGACCCGCAGCCCGAGCGCGCGCCCGCCCGCCGCAATGATCTCGGCCGCCGTTCCCGCCGCCGCGCCCGCATCGATATCGAGCACCGCCACTCGCGCACCCTCCACGCCAAAACGCAGCGCGGCGGCGCGCCCGATCCCGCGCCCGGCACCGGTGATGATTGCAACAGCATCTTTTAGCCGCATCATGTATTCCAATCTACTTCGCAATCAGATCGCGTATGGCGTTACCAAAATGATCAAGATCAGCCAGATGATCGCGCACGATCGCCTTCACAATCGGGCGCGCGATTTGCTGATAATCGTGTACCGCAATAGTACGAAAGCCACACATTCGCGGCATCGGCGCAGCTACTGCGCTACTCACGATCTGTTCGCGTTCGAGCACAATGCGGTCGGCATCGCCGCCAGTCACGGTATGAATGCGGGCCAGGCATTGCTCAATTGTTGCGAGCTTGGCCAGCACGACATCACGATCAATCACTGCGTCCTCCGTGTGAGTAGCGCCTCTTCGAGCGGGCGGCGCGTACGTTTCAGATCTTCGTATCTACTCACCAACCCGGCAGCGTAGAAATGATACGCTGTTGAATCGCGCAGCAAGAACGATTTTGTGGCGCGGAGTGCCTGATACGCAATAATCGGTGACGCATCGTTGAGCACGACCAGATCGACATCGCGACCGACGGCGATCTCGAGTGTACCACGCAGATCGAGCAGATCAAACGGTGCCGGAATCGCTGCGTGTGCAAACAGCAGCGCCACGTCGATATCGCTGTCGGCGCGCAGCCGCCCCGCCGCTGCAGAGCCAAAGAGCACCGCTGCTGCGAGCCCCGGCACATCACGCAGCGCCTCAATCAGTCGCTCGGTAAGCTGGTTCAGGTCGTCCATGTGCCTCCTCCTGTGTACGCATGATACCAGATCCGGCGCGCCAGCCGCGCTACCAATCGCGGGTACAATGCGCGTGAGAGAACAAGCGGGGTGACCATGAGGCGACTGGCGGCGCTCGCGGTGCGCGAGTGGAATATTCGGCAGGGCACGCTGCTGTTTATCGGCGCGTTTCTGGTTTCCGCCGTGCTGGGCATCATACGCCAGGCGCTGTTCAACGCGCAATTTGGCGCGGGCGGCGCGGCCGATGCCTACTATGCGGCCTTTCGGCTGCCCGAGACGATCGGCAACCTGATCGCTGGTGGCGCGCTCTCGAATGCCATGATCCCGGTGCTGATCGCCGCCCGCGATGTCAGCCGGGCGAACGAAGAACGTGTCGTGCGGCTGGTCTTCAGCACGCTCACGACCGTCGCGCTGGTCGGGATTATCATCGGCATGATCTGCGCGCCATGGTTTGTGACGCGCGTGCTGGCTCCCGGCTTCGACGCGGCCACCGCCGATTTAACCGTGGGCGTCACCCGGTTGTTGTTGCTCCAGTTACTGTTTGGTATCGCCGGCGCCGCGCAACAGGCGGTGCTCAACAGCCGCAGCCAGTTTTTGCTCCCGGCACTGGTGATTATGGGCAGCAATCCGTTGCTGATCGCGGGGATCCTCGCGGCGCGCGCGTTGCCGCAACTTGGGGTCTACGGCCCGGCGCTCGGTGTGGTGGGCGATGGGCTGGTGCAACTGCTGATCTTGCTGCCCGGCATGCAGCTCAACCGTATCCGGCTCGGCTTCGTGTGGGATCTGCACGACGTGCAACTGCGCGAGGTGTTGCGCCTGTTGCTGCCCAGCGGTGGCTCGGCCACGATTAACTACGCGGGTGGGATCATCGACACGGCGTTTGCCTCGCTGGCGCGCGCGGCTGCCGGGCTCGCGGCGATCAGTAATAGTATCTTGCTGGTGGGGCTGCCGATCCGGCTACTGGGTATCGCGCTGGCACAGGCCGCCTTCCCACAGCTCGCGGCGCACGCCGAGCACCACAATTGGCGCGCGATGCAACGCACGCTTGGCCGCTCGCTCGCGGCGTCGGTCGGGCTGACGATCCCGTCCGCGCTGGTGTTTGTGCTGCTCGGGCGTTGGATTATCCAGATCTTGTTCGAGCGCGGCCGATTTGACGCGACGGCGGGTGACCTGACATACGCCCTGCTGGTGATTTATGCGCTCGGTCTACCGGCCTATGTGGCCACCGAAGTGCTGACGCGTGCGCTGGTGGCACTGCGCGATACATTGACACCGCTGGTCACCAATATTGGCCAGATCATCGGCCGCGCGCTGATTATTTCGACCACACTTACGATCTGGGATGTGGGCGCGATCCCGGCCGCGTTTGCGATCACCTGCACGATCGAGGCGCTCATCCTCGGCGCAGTGGTCTGGTGGAAAATCCAGCGGCGGCTCCGCCAACCCGCACCCGATCTCGCGTAACAATCGATCTTGCCGCAAAACAAAAGCCACGCGCTTTGCGGAATCAGGTATGATGTACGCGCGCAATAGGCAACGACGACGACACACTGCGCTCGTGTCTTGTCGTGTGGTTGGCTGTGCCGTGTGATCGCGCGCGCTGGAGGGAATCTTTGCACGTCTCGCTCACCCA
>JAYUYF010000428.1:0-1505 GCA_043752605.1 Roseiflexaceae bacterium | reverse complement strand
CACGACGGCGGCACTATCCGTGTAGACCGCACAGGTCTGAATAAACACACAAACGCCCCTGGCCAGTGGCCAGGGGCGTTTGTGTGTAGGCACACAATGGATTATGCAGCCGCACGTAGTTCAGGACGTGGTTGCCACGCCAGCACAATGGCATCGGCGGCCACGCCAGCGGCGACGAGTGCATCGCTGATCCCTTCCTCCGTGCCATCCTCCTCAACGCGCACCTGCCCGTGTGCGACGTGGAGATGGAGCACCACGTCGTGCGCACGGTCGAGGTCAGTCCATCCGGCGTACAATAACAAATAGCGACCTTGTCTGTCATCCGCCACGACGATCGCCTGCACATCTGTCGGCCCAGGTGGGTGCGCAGCCGCGTCAGCCAGGAGCACCTGGTGGACGAGTTGCTTGTATGTCTCGGTGATGTTCATGGCTACCTCCACGCTACGATGCGCCGATTGGCGCTGTCAATGATGAGTAACCGTACCGGGTAGTCTTCCAGTAACGCCTGTCCGAACGGACGGGCAAAAATCGTCCGTTCTGCGCGCTGGTCGATGGCTAACCAGAGTTCGCGCTGGGGTTCCGTGCGCTTGAGCCAGCTCAGATAGAGCAAATATTGCCCGAGCGCCTGCTCGAGATCGGCGACCACCGAACGTCCTCGAAAGTCTTTGACTTCTACCACGATCTGCCGTGTCTCCAGCCGCGCATCGAGCAGCGTGGCACTGACATCAGCCAATCCACGTCGACCATTGTAGGTAATATTATACGCCGTATTGCTCACCTGCCAGCCATCGTTTGCAAGCGCTGCACGCACGAATGGCAGGTTGACATCGTCCCGTGGCATGGGTAACTCCTCTGTGCCTCTGGCACATGCGCGATGATGATGCGCCCGCCTCAGGCAGACGCATCCTGATTACGGTATCACCGTGTCTCGATCTGGCGCAACCGGGCACGAATGCTGTCGCGTCGGCGCACCAGCCGCTGGCGGCGGTCAACCTCCTCGCTGCGCGAATCCCAGATCTGCGCGGTGAGCGCCGCCGCCCAGCCGCATAATGTGGCCGCGTCGGCGCGGTAGATTCCCGCACGCCGCGCCTGGCGCCGGGCGTGGCGGCGGGCGCGTGCGACTATCGTCGTGGTGTCTTCGATGATTTCGTCGTGCTCGACGCACCTGCGCCAGTACCAGACGCTCAGCCAATACACGTTTCCGAGGTCGCTGGCGAGGTGACGCACGCCCACGAGTTCGCCCAGCAGGTCGAATGCAATGACCATCGCGCCGTCGTGTGGGCCAGCCTTCCATGGGCTGTTGCTTGGGTGCGGCACGCGGGCACGATCGCCAACGCAAATTGGCGACAGGTTCTGGGCGCGCATGCGCGGTTTCCAGGTCAGCATGGCATTAACCTTTCTTCTGATTGTGGCGGGCGGCGCGCAGGTGCGCGACGGTAATCCGGCGGCGGCGACCGATCTGCGTGATGCGCTGCTCGGCAGCCTGCCAGCGATCCGCATCGATC
>JAYUYF010000427.1:0-1505 GCA_043752605.1 Roseiflexaceae bacterium | reverse complement strand
CACCGCACGTCAGTGGCGCGGTGCTACTGTTGCGGCAACTCCACCCGACCTGGTCACCGCTGGAGATCGCATCGGCGCTTGTCACCACGGCGATCACCAGTACCCTCACCACGCAGCAGCGACCGGGCGTCCCTGCGACCGCATTCGACCGTGGTGGTGGCCGGATCGATGTGCGCCGCGCTGCACGCGCCGGTCTGGTGCTCGATGAAACGACCGCGCGGTTTCTGGCAGCAGACCCCGAGCGCAATGGTGATACGCGCAATCTTAATCTGCCCGGGCTCGTCGATGGCACCTGCGCGGTGGTCTGTACGTGGACGCGCACGCTCTCCAGCACGCTTGCGGTGCCGACGACCTGGGACATTGGCGGCAGGCTGCCGGGCTTCACGCTTGGATCTTCGCAAGCGGTGCTGAGCTTGCCCGCGTTTGGCAGCGCCACGCTGGTGTTCACCGCCACGCAGACAAGTGCCCCACTCGATGCCTATGTCGATGGCGCGCTGACGCTCACCGAACGCGATGGCAAGGCCACGGCGGCGGCGCTGCCGATCGTCGTGCGCCCGCGTAAGAGCAACTTCCCCGAAGCGTATGTCATTCGCACCAATCTCGCCAGCGGCAGCGCGGCGCTGCCCGAAAGCCGCGCGATTGCGGTCGGCCGTTTTACGAGCTATGTCTCGGGCCTGGTAAAGGGCAATACGCGTACCGTGAGCCTGCCGGAGGATGATGATTTAAGTGCTTTCGATGATACCGAAGTCAACGCTAGTGGAAAAACGGTGGCGAACAATGTTGCGGTAGTACACATCCCTGTAACGATCGTGAGTGGAGCGCGTCGGTTAATCACCGAAGTTACACGTTCTACAGCGCAAGATATTGACCTGTATGTCGGTCGGGATAGAGATAACAATAATAAGTTGTCAAGCGACGAGACTGTCTGTAGCTCGCTTTCTTCTGTGTCGATCGAACGATGTAATGTCGACAATCTTACACCCGGTCGATATGTTCTGATGCTCCATAACTTCCGAACAGGGCGCACTGCGAACCATGATGTTTCTTTTACGACCGCAGTCGTTAGTTCAACAAGTGCTGGCAACCTGACCGTGAGCGCGCCGCAGACGATCGCGGCGGGCAGTGCATTTGATCTCCGCTACAGCTGGACGTTGCCGACGCTGGCAATCGGTGATCGCTGGTACGGGTACATCGAGTACGCCACCAGCGCTACGAGCACCGATCGGGGCAACATTGGGACAACCTGGCTTGATCTGGTGGGGACACCAGTGTACGCGCGGCGCGTGCATCTGCCGGTGATCGCGCGGTAGATACGCGGGCGGTGGTGTGGGCGGGCGGGGCACCCGCGCGGTGGTGGTATGGTAGGGACGCAGCATGCTGCGTCCCTATTCGAACATCGCGCTACATGACGCCGAGATTACGCCACCCACGATCAACACCGAAGAAGCTATTGATGTCTCGGCAGCGTACACGAGCAACTGTGCGATCGCCGGCAGCATAAGCCC
>JAYUYF010000426.1:0-1507 GCA_043752605.1 Roseiflexaceae bacterium | reverse complement strand
CGGGGTGCCGCTGCCGCCGGCGCGGCCGGTGCGCCCGTCGCGGGTCGTGGCGCGGCCGTTGGGCGCGGTGGCACGGGTGTGGCGGTGGGTGGCACGGGTGTGGGCGCCACGCCGTTGAACGCTACGGGGGCCGCGCCGATCAGGCTCTCGATCACGGTATAACCCGGGTTCTCGATCGGAGCCATGGTCTGGCCGGCCAGCAAGGCCAGCGCGCGACCGAGATCGCTCACGGCGACGACATTGGGTGTGCCGACGCGATCCGGGTTGTGTACCAGCCGGGCACGGGTGAAATACTGTACGCGGCGCGAGCCATCGGCTGTGCGCTCCCAGATCGCCTCGCTGATCGGATCGCCAAACAACGCCGCGCCGCCGACCTCGTCATAAAATGCCAGAAACGGCGGCCGAATGACGTGGCCGGTCGCTTCCACCAGCCGTTCGTTCTTGCTCGGGCGGCGCGGCGGTGCGGGTGCAAATTGTTTGCCGAGCGCGGTAGCGTACTCAGCGGCCACATCACCGGGAACCACGACGGCTGCGCCGCTGGCATCGATCCGTTGTTCGAGCCGCGCCCGCTCAAAATATTGTGCCAGCCCCGCCGGTGTTTCAATGATCTCGCTGATCGGCGCACCCAGCAAGCGCGTACCATCGTTGGTCTGCCAGAAGCCGAGGAACCCGGCCTGATCGGTGAGCGTGTGACCGGTGGAACCAAAATACAGCCCGGCATCCTGCGCGCGCGTGGGCAACGGCAAGGCAAAGATGAGCAGCAACAGGAGCCCGGCGGCGCGCGATATATCGCGCGCCCACTGCGGCGAACGCGGTTTGTGTCCCCCGTGTGTCATCGTTGCACCTCGATCACCAGCTTGCCGCGTGTCTCGCGGGCGGCCAGCGCCTGCTGAGCCTCGGCCACACGCGCGAGCGGGTACGCGCGGTCGATCCGCACTTTGAGCAGCCCACTGATCATGAAGCCAAAAATCTCGTTGGTACGCGCCAGCAACTCGTTGCGCGTTGCGGTGTAATGCCCGAGCGTCGGGCGGGTGACAAACAGCGATCCGCGCGCGTTCAGAATCTGGAGGTCAAACGGCGGCACCGCACCGCTCGACTGGCCGTAGAGCGCCAGTGTGCCGCGCGGCCGCAGGCTGAGCAGCGAGCGGTCAAACGTGGTGCGCCCGACCGAATCGTACACGACATCGACGCCGCGGCCGTCGGTCAGTTCGCGCACTCGTAGCGAAAAATCTTCCTGCTCGTACAGGATGACCTCGTCTGCGCCGAGCGCGCGCGCCTCATCGGCTTTTGCTTCGCTCGAGACCGTGCCGATCACGCGCGCACCCCGCTGTTTGGCGAGTTGCACCAGCAGCCCACCCACGCCACCGGCCGCCGCGTGTACCAGCGCCACGTCATTGATGCGCAGCCGGTAGACATCGCTGGCGAGGTAGTGGGCGGTGAGCCCCTGCAGCATCACCGCAGCCGCCTGGTCAAAATCGACATCGGGTGGGATCGGTACCAGCCGCCA
>JAYUYF010000425.1:0-9857 GCA_043752605.1 Roseiflexaceae bacterium | reverse complement strand
TATCGAGGCGCGCGATCACGCGCAGCCCGCGGCGTTCGGCGTGGCGGATGACCAGATCATGGCCGTTCCAGTCAAAGCCGTAGCGCGATCGGGGCTGCGCATAGGCCCACGGAAAGAGATCGGTGATCCAGTGTGCGCCCATTGCGCGCACCTGATCCAGCGCGCGCCCGATGTAGGCGGCATCGCCAATGCCCGTCAGGCGCGTATGGATCCCCAACGACGGCACACGGCCGATCGCGGGTTGCAGCGGCGGCAGGTCGAGCGCCTGCGGTGCACGCAGCGCGTGGAGCTGCCATGCGGCTGTGACAAGCGGTGCAGTGGCCAGGGCAGCCAGTGCCGCGCGGCGGGTGATAGATGTCATGCCGCCATGATACCATCCCGATTCCTACAAATCCAGCTGCCCCTTGATCCCTTCATCCAGTGCCCGCACCACCGCCGCCGCCACCACGCTGGCCGGGTGCGCGCCGCGTGGCAGCTTGAACGGTGCCTTATCCCACAATGGTGTATCGACGGCCCCGACGCGGATGTTGGTCACTTTGCGGTCGCGCAGCTCTTTGCCGAGCACAGTCACGTAGGCATCGAGCGCGGCTTTGCCCGCCGCATAGGCCCCGAGTTTGGGCAGCATGATCTTGTCGACATATGCGCCGACAAAGATCAGATGCCCGCCGCCGGGTACCAGCGCCAGCGAATGGCTGACCGCGCTGTGTGCCCCGCCGACGTTGGCCGCCATCAGTCGTTGCCAATCGGCCTGGCTGGTGTCGGCCAGCGCGCCGCCGTACATATCGCCCGCCGCGTAGACCCACGCCGCCACCTCGCCCGCGCTGTGTTGCGCTGCCCACAACGCCGCCGCCGCCACATCGGCGTCGCGCGCCAGATCGGCGTGGTAGGTCTCGACCCCGGCGGCGTCGAGTTCGCGTGTGTTGCGCGCCACCGCCAGCACGGTCATGTCGCGCTCCCGCAGCGCCGTCACGATCGCGCGGCCGATCCCACCGCTCGCGCCCCAGACCAGTGCATATGCCATACTGTCCTCGCCGTGTTGTACTTCTCTTGCGGGCATACGTGCTGATGTGCGGGTTGGTTTCTTTCGAGAGATGCTATAATTCGTTTATCCATTGCCGAGAGGAGCAACCCAATGACGACGTATACGACGGTATCGCGCCCAAGCGGGATGCGTGCGCTGGTGCTACGCTGGCTGATCAGCTCGCTCGCGATCTTTGCGGCGGTCTATATTGTCCCCGGTATCACCTACGATGGCCCCGGCTGGGGTATCGGTCTGGTGGCATTGCTGTTTGGCCTGGTCAACGCGCTGCTGCGCCCGATCCTGACGCTGCTGACCTGCCCGCTGGTGTTGCTTACACTTGGTCTGTTTACATTTGTGATCAACGCGCTGCTGTTGCTTGCCACCGAGCGCATTGCACAGACCTTTGGCATCAATTTTCTGATCGATAGCTTCTGGGCAGCGTTCTTTGGTGGTCTGGTGGTGAGTCTCGTCTCGACGCTGCTCAGCTGGCTCGCGGGTGATACCTTCGTCGCAACGCAGCCAGCACCAACCGACCAGACGCAGCGCAAATGAGGAACGACCGCCTCGCGGCGGTCGTGGGGAAGCAGAGGTTTGCGAAGTCGGCGTTGAGGACTGGTATCTGCCTTGCGGCTCCTCGCGCTGGCCGCCGCAGCAAGCGCTTTCGATGTTTTGAGTATAGCGTAGACGCGCTACAAAGTCATTACCAGCTCGATGAGTATCCGCTAACGGTACGATGAACCGCAGATGAGATCGATGAACTATGCTTCATTGCTCTTTGTGACGGTCGTGAGGGGCAGATGACCAGATTACTCGCCCGTGCGCTGACGCCCCTGCCGCTTGGCGCGATCCGCCCCGCTGGCTGGCTGCGCGCCCAGCTCGAGACCCAGGCCAGCGGGCTCAGCGGCCACCTCGATACGTTCTGGCCCGATGTTGCGCAGAGCGCCTGGTTTGGTGGCAACGCCGAGGGCTGGGAACGCGCACCCTACTGGCTCGATGGTTTCATCCCGCTCGCGGTGCTGCTGAATGACCCGGCATTGCTCGCGCGCGCCGAACGCGCGGTCGATGCGATTCTCACCCGCCAGCACGCCGATGGCTGGTTTGGCCCGCTGCTCGATGCCAGTGACCCGCGCCGCAAAACGCGTGACCCGTGGCCGATCTTTGTTGCGCTCAAAGCCCTCACGCAGTGGCACGAGTACACGGGCGATGCACGGATCATCCCGGCCATGCTGCGCTTCTGCCGTCTGCTCGAAACCGAGCTCGTCGCGCAGCCGCTGTTCGACTGGGGCCGCTACCGCTGGGCCGATCTGCTGGTCTCGCTGCACTGGCTCCACGAACGCACCGGCGACGACTGGCTGCTCGATCTGGCTGCGCTGGTGCAGCAACAGGGGTTCGACTGGATGGCGTTTGCGGCCGGGTTCCCGTATACCGCAAAACTCACGCGCGACGTGATCCACCCGGCCACCACCGAGCCGCGCGTGAGCTTCTCGCTCGACATGGCCTCGCACGTGGTCAATTGTGCCATGGCGATCAAGAGCGGTGGCGTCTGGGCGCGTCAATCGCACGACCCCGCCGATGCCGCGGCGTCGCGTATCCTGCTGGAGATGCTCGACCGCTACCACGGCCAGGTGAACGGCATGTTCTCGGGCGATGAGCACCTCGCCGGGTTGCACCCATCGCAGGGCACCGAGCTGTGCGCCGTGGTCGAGGCGATGTATTCGCTCGAAGTGCTGCTCAGCATCACCGGCGATGCGCGCTGGGCCGAGCGGCTGGAGCGGATCGCGTTCAACGCCTTACCCGCCACCTTCACGCCCGATATGTGGGCGCACCAGTATGTACAGCAGTGCAACCAGATCCGCGCCGCCGTGGTGGACGACCGGATCTACACCAACAACGGCCCGGACGCAAATATCTTTGGGCTCGAACCGCACTACGGCTGCTGCACGGCCAACATGCACCAGGGCTGGCCCAAATATGCTGCATCGCTCTGGATGCGCGCCGACGACGGCTTTGCAGTACTCTCGTACGCGCCGTGCGAACTGCGCAGCGCAATCGACGGCGTGCCGGTCACCATCCGCGTCGCAACCGACTATCCATTTGGCGAGACGGTGCGTATTTCGGTTGAAACGGAATCGGTCGCCACCTTCGCCGTCCACCTCGCCATTCCGGGTTGGGCGCACGGGGCGAGTCTCACCATCGGCAACCTGGAGACCGATGCGCCTGCCGGGGAGTTTATGCAGATCGTGCGAACCTGGCAGGGCACCACTGCGGTGCTGCTGGTGCTGCCCATGCCCGTAGTGCGCGTGGCGCACGCGGCTGGCGTGGCGCTGCAGCGTGGCCCACTGCTGTACGCATTGCCGATCGCCCCGCGCTGGCGCGCCCTGCGCGCGTGGCCTGGGCTCGCCAGCGATCCGGGAGACGCCACATTTCGTGGCCACGACTGGGCCGCCGAACCCGCTTCGCCCTGGGCCTACGCGCTGGAGCTCGATAGCGCGGCCGAGGTCACCAACCACGCCGTTAACACACCTGGGTTCCGGTCGGATGGCGCACCGATTGTGCTCCACGTCCGCGCGCGGCGCTGCCAATGGCCCGAGGCGCACGCTGCCGCCAGCGAACCAGCGGCGGCTGTGGTGGATGCCGCTGCACCCGTCGAAACCATCACGCTGGTGCCGTACGGCTGCACATCGCTGCGGATCGCGGTGTTTCCCGGCGCGGGCGGCGGGGATCCCGTAGGGCCGAAGCATTCCCTGCGGCTACCAGCCGCAGCTGAAATGCTTCGGCCCTACGGTGGCGCCCCCACCCGTCACATGTGGTGATGATCCTCGTCGTCGTCCTCGTCGGTCGCATTGCGCTCGCTGTTACCACAGCCGCCCTCGCCGCTGGGCCGTACGTGCGGGCTGGTGCGTTCCTCGGTGCCCTTGAAGGCATACGGATCGCTGCCCGCCACCAGCACGATGTCGCGGAAATCGGCGATGCCAATGTGGCCATCTTCGGGGCGTAGCATCCAGGGCAGCAGTGATTCGGCGCTCATGTAGTGGTTCACCAACGCGCGCCGGAAGCCGCCCGTTGCATAATTTGGCAACGAGCGGTGCAACAGGTAGCCGTTGAAGAACACGATGCTGCCCGCGCGCACCTCGACCGGCACCGCGTCGTCGTTGGTGTAGGGGAATTCGGCCTCGCCCGTGCAATCGAAGCGCCGGTCGTGGTGCGCGTGCTGCGGGTAGATCACGCCGCGCCGGTGCGAACCCGGGATGACCCACAGACAGCCGTTCTCCACGGTCGCATCGTCCATCGCAATCCACGCGCCGGTGAGCGAGCGATCGCGCGTCGGGATAAAGAACTCGTCTTGATGCCAGGCTTGCCCAGGTTTGCCCGAAGCCTTGATGAACAGCATCGACTGCATCGCTTTGACGTTTGGGCCGATCACGGTGGTGAGCACATCGACGATCGCGGGGTGCGTCAGTGCGCCGGTCATGGTGGCGGAGATCTTGTGCGGGAAGTGGATGCAGAGATAGCGGCGCATCACCTCGTCGTCGGTCTCATCGGCGGCAGCGGGCTCGATACCGCGCACGGCACCCCGGTCGCCACGGCAGATCGCGGCGGCATCGGCGCGCAATGCCGCCACCGCATCGGCGTCGGCACCGGTTTCGATGACGACAAACCCGTGCGCGGCAAAGAACGCGCCAATGCTGGCGTCGCCAGGGGCAAAGTAGCCCGCTGGGCGACCGTGCACGGGCCAGGTTTCCCACGCGGCCAGCTCGCGAGCTTCAGCCAGGGCATTGAGGCTGGGTGCGATCATCGTGTTCCTCCAATCATGTGCAAACGGTCATGTCGATACCGGCGGCAGATCCCGCCGGAATGCTTCGGCCTGGCGGTGGACGGCGGGCGCGGGATTGGCGGCGCGAGATTGGCGGCGGTCTGCACACAGACCGCCAAAATGCTTCGCCCCTACGTGAACCACCGCCCGCCCCTACGTGATCCGCACGCCCGCCCCGCGGATCGCGTAGATCCGCAATCCATCGCAATACACCGATGCATCGGCGATGATCGCATCGGCGCGCCGTTCGCGCACATCGAGGATGATCACCAGCTCCTGCGCCGTGGGCGGGATCTGGCCGCGGTATTTCCACACGTGCGTATGGGGCGTCAGTTGCCCAAAGACCTGCGGCGCGCCGCGTGCGGCACTCACGGCCAGCCGCAACGCCTCGTGGATCGCCTCGACGCCCAGCGAGCCGGGCATCACGGGGTCATCTTTGAAATGGGCTTTGAAGAACCACTCGCCGGGGTCGATCTGCCGCCGTGCGATGATCTGCCCCTGGCCGTGTGCGCCACCCTGTGCATCGGTCAAGAGCTCGTCGAGCAGCATCAGTCGCCCGACCGCCCCACCCACGCCGAGCCGCTGCGCCGTGGCGGCGTCGCGCAGATCATAGCGTTGGTCGGCCCATGTCGCGGGCCAGCGCGGCGCACGTTTGCCGCCGTCGAGCCCCATCTGCTTGCCGAGCGACTCCTGCGTAAAATAGCCAAACGACGAGTCGCCGCGGTACAATGTCACCCCCCGCTGCGACACCGCGAAGTCGAAGTACTGGATGATCATGCCCGGGATCGTGGTCGACGATTTGAGGCTGACGGCGACCTGGATCGTCTCGCCACGCAGATCGGGCAAGGCCAGCAGTTCGCCTTTGCCGTCGAGATTGCGGAAGTACAAATCGGTATCGGGCAACAGCAGCGCGCTGTTCATCCAGGCCGAGAGGAAGCCGCACGGCTGCAATCCGATCTCCATCAGCGCCACGTAGAGCGCATCGGGCGTGCCGTGCGTCATCGTGTACCACGCATCATGCGGCAGATCGAACTCGGCCACCAGACTGGCGGGTTTGCTGAAATCGCCGCGCGTGCCAGCGAATTGGGTCACGCGCGACATCAGTTGCAGGTCGCCATTTGGCGTGCGCGGCGCACGCGTCGCATCATAGCGCGCAAACTCAGGCCCCAGGCACTCAGCGATCGAGCCGCTGGTGAACTCGCGGATCATACGCTCGGAGACGACCGGCTTTGGTGCGGGTGGCGTGCTGGCGCGCAGATTCGCGAGCGCCGGGCGCGGCGCGGGCCGCGTCTCGTCGCGCTTCTCGATCAGTTGTAGCGACAAATCGTGGAAGCGTACCACCGTACGCCCGCCGAGGATGATATCGACATCGGCGCGCACAAACGCGTTCGGCGTGGTGCCGATATCGGTCACTTCCATGCGGTACACCAGCGTGCCCTGCTGCGGGCTGACCTGGCCGCGGCAACGCACCACCTGCGGCACGCCGTACACCGGCTGGAAGCGCGCATCGCTGGTGGTGGTCTGCATGCCCAGCCAGAGCATAAACGATTGCAACAACTGCCCGCAGCCCTCGGCCTGCAGCGAACCGGCCAGCACTTCGTCGCCCTTGAAGTGGCACGGGAAATACCAGTCGTCGGGCGAGAGATCTTTTTCGGCGATCACCAGGCCCAACCCCCACGCGCCACCGCTGGCATCGATGCTGGTGATCCGGTCGAGCATCAGCATCGGTTCGGGTGGCAGCCGCAGCGAGGGGTTGCGCCCCGCAGCCGCATACTGCGCGCCAAACACTGCTTCTGGCTGACCAGCGCTGAGCGCCAGCAGGTCGGCGCGCGCGAAGCTGGTGCGGTCGCAGCGCAGGAATGGTGCAAAGCTGCGCGGCACCGCGTTGCGGCGCGTCTTGAGTTCGGCTTCGGTGTCGATCACGCCTTTGCCAGCCGCCAGTTCGTCTTCGGTGAAGAAGCCCGCGCAGCCGTTGCGCATCGTTAGCACGAGTTTATCGTCGATATAGCAGTTGTAGCTAAAGAAGAACAGCAGGCTCTCGCCGCTGCGCGCGTAGCTGTCGATCCGAATGTCGTAGCGCAGCGTCTCGCCCTCGCGTGGCAGCGTATCGAGGAACGTGAGCGTACAGTCGAGCAAGCGGTAGACGCGCTCGCCCTGGCTCTCGAAATCGATGCCGATATAGCTGATCAGGAACAGGTCGCACTGCCCCGATTCGACCGAGATTGCCCACGGTGCCTGACCGTCGACGGTGTACCAGGCGTTAGCCGGGATATCGTATTCGGTCGTGATCGTGCTCGGCCGATACTTGCCGCGCTCGGCGTCGATCTGCGTCACACGGCTGACCAGCAGATACGGGTACATCGGCAGGCGCACCCGGCGTGCGTAGCTATCGATGATGCCGTACTCTTCGCCAAACACGCGCCCGATCTCGCCGCGCGCAAACTCGATCAGGGCCGCCTCGTCCCAGACGACGTTTGATGGGTTTGCCAGCGCAGCCGCGACAACCGGCGCAGCCTCAGGTATGACGACAATCGGCGCGACGGCGACTGGTGCGGTCATAGGCATCGGCGCAGTGCCATCGATCTCGGCGACGATGCTGCGCAATTCGGCGATCCGGCTGCGCAGGGTTGCGGCATGGGGTGATTGAATCATTGGTTGGGCCTCGTCTACGTTGGGACGCATTTCTTCATGCGGACGCAGCAGGCTGCGTCCGTGCGGGGCGATTTCGTCGGGCGACACGATTTGGGCGGGCGCAGCATGCTGCGCCCCTACGGGGTTTGGGGCGATCTCATGCGGACGCAACATGCTGCGTCCGTCCAATTCGGCGGGCGGCACGGGCACGCGCGTCGGATGCACCACGGCGGTGCGGATCGTCTCGTCGATCCGTTCGCCACCGGTGATGATCGCTCGCGGCAGGCCCGGCGTCATCGCCGTAACCACTACGTCGGTCAGCTGCTCCACCGCACCCGCGCGCAGCTGTAGGTGGTGCGCCAGCAGCCGCGCCGTCATGCGTGCCAGCGCGGTCTGCGCATCGGCGTTGCGCTCTTCGGTCGCCACGGCGACGTGCGGGCGGCCCGCCAGCGTGGTGGTGGCCCAGCGCGCGCAGCTACCACCCGCGCCCACATCGATGAAGACCCGCGCACCAGCCGCATACACCTGCGCGATCTGGCGCGGGAAATCCACCGGGGTCACCATGCCACGACCCAACGTCTGCGCCAGCGTGTGGCGCTCCAGCGCCAGCGGGCCATCTGCTGCCGAGAAATAGAACGTGGTACCGGGCACATCGACCGTCTGCTGGTCGTGCATCGCGATCATCTCGTCGAGCACCAGCTCGGCGGGCGGGCAATGCACCACGCTGTCAAACGGCGCGCGGAAGGCTTCGACACCCAGCGCCGCCACCACCCGCGCGGCGTCGGCGGCCAGACCGGCCACGATCAGCTCGCCGGGCGCATTGATATGTGTCAGGAACACGTTTGGTTCATGCGCCACCGCCGCGCGCACCCGGTCGATGTCGCTGCTACGCACGGCGTACACCGCCCAGAAGTCATCCGGCAACCGTGCGTCGGGTTGTTCACCCAGGAACGCACGGGCTGCGCTGCGTTCGCCAGCCAGCTGGCTGGTGAACAACGGCGAGACATCAAAGGCGCGCACGGCGGCCGGAATATCGTTCCACACACCGGTGGCGATCAGCATCGTGCCCTCACCCATGCTGTAGCCCAGCGCGATAGCGGGGTGCAACCCCAGCTCCTCACGCAGCGCCAGTGTCGTGAGGATGCCGAGCCCGGTGCCCGCGCGGATCATGGTCGGGATGTCGGTGCGCAAGGTGCGGCGCAGCGTGTCGCGTGCGTCTTTGTGCATTGGCGCGCGCGGGTAGAGCCGTGGGTCACCCATCAGTGTCGCCGGGTCGCCCACCATCTGCGCCAGCCGCTCGTGCAGGTTGGGAAACAGCGCGCCCAGATCGCGCCCGGCATCGGGGGTCATCACCGCGCTGCCGGGATACATAAATGCAATCTTCGCCTGTGGCCCGACCGGGCGCGGTGTCGCGCAGCTGCCCGCCGGGGTGCGCCATTCGTCGCCCGCCGCAAACGCCGCCGCGAGCCCGCTGTGCGCCATGCCGATCTCGCGCTGGATCTCGTCCGCTGTGCGGCCTACCAGCACCAGTACGTGGCCCGCCGCGCCCGCCGCGATGTTCGCCAGGCCATTTGCCGCGATCTCCACCAGCGATGTCCCGCCGCGCAACGCCGCGCCGATTTGTGCGGCTGCCGTCAGCAACCCATCAACATCGCTGGCCACCAGCGGCACCAGTCGCAGCGGCGTGCGCGTCAGCGGGTGGCGGCGCGCGGGTGCTGCACCAGTGGCAGCCGCGAGGTGCAGCGTGGCGCGTTCGTGCTCGCGGCCATCCGTGACGACCGCCGCCTGTGGTGTGCTGGCAAACCAGGGTTGGGCCGTCACCCCGGCGGCGGGTGGCGGCAGGTAGCGCCCGCCGATCGCCAGTGTACCAGCCACCAGCCCGGCGATCTGCGTTGCCACCCCACTGTCGCCCACCAGTTGGTCGATCGGCGTCGCCGCGCCGTCGGCTTCGAGCCGCACCCCCGGCACACGCGCGTTCGCCGCCCAGACGAGATCGTCGAGCAGTGCATAGACGCGCTGCCCGTCGCGCCGGGCATCTGGCACGCGCCGCAACACGATCGCCCCCGCGCCGTCGGCCGGTGGCGCACCATTCGTGCCGAGTAGCGCGCGCACGATCGCGGCCTCAGGGCCACCCGCCAGATCGACCGCACCAATCACAATTGCCTCGACATCGCTGGTGGCAAACATATGCCGCGCGATCTCGACTGCGCGTGCCACCGAGTGCTCTTCGGCCGAGATCGTCAGCGCCGGGCCGCTAAAATCCCAGTGCGCCGCGACGCGACTCGCCATAATGTTGCCGATAAAGCTGGTATAGCGGTTGACCAGCGCGGGCGGTTGCACGCTGCCCTTCGCAATATCTTCGAGTTGCGCGTGTTCTTCGGGCGAAAGTGT
>JAYUYF010000424.1:0-4129 GCA_043752605.1 Roseiflexaceae bacterium | reverse complement strand
CGCCGACGATGGTGGCTTTCACGGCCGCAATTTTACGCTGCAGGGGCTCGAACTGGTGCTGCGCGAGGCGGGTTTTCAGATCATACGCGGCGAGACGCGTGGGCGAACCGCAGTGCGGCGGCGATTGATGCCCAGCAACGTGTTTGTGGTAGGCCAGAAACCGGCATGATTTTGCACGTGCGGTTTATCAGCGAGAACCGCGGTGCGGCGACGCGCTACCGCATCCACCATCACGCCGAACAGGCGCGCGCGGCGGGCTGCGCGACCGAGGTGCTGCCGCTGGCGACTGCGGCCGGCAAGCTGGCCGATCTTCGGCGACTGTGTGCGCTTGACGGGGTGGATCTGCTGTATCTCCACCGGCTGCGGCTGACGACCTACACGCTGCCGTTGCTGCTCGCGGCGCGCGCGCGGCGTATTCCGGTGGTGTTTGACAGCGACGATCTGGTGTGGGATGCCGCCGAGCGCCAGTACAACCAGCTCGATACCCATTACGATGCCGGTACGGTACAGGCATTGCTGGCCGAGACACGCCGCACCCGGCTACTGATGCGGTTGGCCGATGCGTTTGTCTTCGCCACACCCTACCTCGCCGCGCTGGCGCAACAACAGTTTCGGCAACCAGCCCACGTGCATCTCAACGCGCTGGGCGATGAACTGTGCGCGCTTTCGGCCACGGCACAACCACGCGCGCTGGATGGCCAGGTGCTCATTGGTTACTTCAGCGGCACCGCGCACGTCCACAACGACGACCTCGCGCGTGTGGCGAAAGCGCTGGCGACCACGCTCGACCGTTTTGCTCGCTGTCAGATCGTGCTGTACGGCGGTGTGGCGCTGCCGGCCGAACTCGCGTGCTTTGGCGAACGGGTGACGCGGCGCGATATGGTACGCTGGCAGGAGCTACCCGCGCAGATCGCGCGTGTCGACATCAACATCGCGCCACTCGTCGATAACCCGCAACGGCGTGCCAAGAGCGCGGTGAAATATCTCGAAGCCGCCGCCGTGGGTGTGCCGACGCTGGCAAGCACGCTCGACCCGTATGCGATCATCCACGACGGCGTGACGGGTATGCTCGCAGACGATACCCACGGCTGGGCGCAGCGGCTGGCGCTGCTGGTGACCAATCGTGATCTGCGGCTACGTCTGGCGGCGTCCGCGCGCGCAGACGTGCTGACCAATCATACGACAGCGGCACGCAGCGCACGGTTTGGCAGATTGGTACGTGGGATCATGTAGCCCGCGCCGCCCGGATCAGGGTGGGCGCGGCTCGCGGCGGGCGCACTATTGAAACATGATCGGATTTACGATTGCACGTGTTATTGCTCACCGGGGCGCTGGAGATTGGCGGTGCCGATCAGTTTGCGGTCGATCTGCTGACGCAACTCCGGCTACGCGGCCACCGCGCGATCGTCGTGGTTACATTGCCCGGCGCGCATCCGTGGCAGGCGCGCTTCGCCGCAGCAGCCGACACGGTTGTGCTGCTCCACCAGATTCTGCCGCCCGCTGACCACCCGGCCTATATCGCCAGCCTGGTACGCAGCAAACAGGTTGATCTGGTGCTCGTGCATCAGAGCGAAGCCGGATTCGCGTTGCTGCCGTATCTGCGTCATCACTGCCCGGCGGTGGCCTGTACCGCGTATGTGCATATGGTCGAACCTGACTGGCGCGCGGGTGGCTATCCGGCGCTCGCGATCCAGCAGATGGAACAGCTCGATGCGATCGGCTGCACCTCGGCGCATCTGCGCGGCTGGCTGATGGCGCATGGTGCGCCTGCAAACCGCACGACGACCTGTTATATTGGCGTTGATCCCGCGATCTGGCAGCCAGATCACCCGCAGCGGCTGGCGGTACGCGCCGAATTTGGCATCGCACCAGATGTACCCGTGATCATCGTTATCGGCCGATTGGTCGCGCAGAAGCGCCCGCTGCTGGCGGCGGCCATCCTCCAGGATCTGACGCGCGCGCAGCGCTTTGTGGCGCTATTTGTGGGCGATGGCCCCGAGCGTGGTCGGCTCCAGCGCGCAGTGCAGGGCGCTCCGGGAGACATGCGTGTACTGGGTGCGGTGCCCAACGCGCGGGTCGCCGCATTGCTCGCGGCAAGCGATCTGTTGCTGCTGCCTTCGCAGGATGAAGGTATCGCACTGGTACTCTTCCAGGCGCTGGCGGCGGGCGTGGTGCCGGTGGCCGCTGCTGTGGGTGGCCAGGCCGAACTGGTGACCGCCGATTGTGGCATCCTGGTGCCGCAGAGCGGCGACGAGCAGGCGGCGTACGTCGCGGCATTGCGCCAGTTGCTCGATGACCCACAGCAGCGCACCGCGCGCGCAGCGATGGCAATGACACGCGTGCGCGCCGAGTTCGACCTGAACACAATGGGTGGTACAATGCACGGCGTATTGAGCGCCGCCGTCACGCACGCGGCGCACACACCGCTACCGCGCCCCGATGCTGCGGCGGCGCACACCAGTGCCGCCGCGATGCTGGCGGGTGCGCGCGAAGAAGCCGCCGCCGCACGGCTGTGGGGCACGCCGGGTGTCTACGGCGGCACCGATCAGAAGCTGTGGGCACGTGCGGTGCGGTGTGCGAAGCGCGTGCTGCAACCAGCGTATCGCGAAGTAGCGGCACGCATGCCGGGCACCGTGCGGCTTGTACGTTTTGTGCGACGAGGTTTGTGGGGAAATTGAGCATTTCAATCTTCAATGCTGATTTCTCAGCCAGGGTGTAACGCGTGAAGACATATCTCGTCACCGGCGGGGCAGGATTTATTGGTGGGCATCTGGTCGAAGCGCTGGTGCGGCGTGATGCGCGTGTGCGTGTCTTTGATAATCTGAGTACCGGAAGCCGCAGCAACCTCACGGCGGTGGGTGGTGATGTCGAATTCCTGGAAGGTGATATCCGCGATCTGGATGCGGTGCGGCGCGCGATGGCGGGTGTCGACGTGGTCTTGCACCAGGCGGCCGTCCCCTCGGTGCAGCGCTCGCTGGATGACCCGCTCACCACCAATGCGGTCAACGTCGACGGCACGCTCAACGTGCTGGTCGCCGCGCGCGATGCGGGGGTGCAGCGCGTCGTGGCTGCGTCGTCATCATCGGTTTACGGCGATACCGCAGTGCTGCCCAAGGTCGAGACCATGGCTGCTGACCCGCGTTCGCCCTATGCCGTCAGCAAACTGGCTGCCGAGCGCTACTGTCGTGCCTTTACGATTGGCTACGGGCTGCCAACGGTGGCGCTACGCTATTTCAATGTCTTTGGCCCGCGTCAGGATCCCGAATCGCACTATGCGGCCGTCATCCCACGCTTCATCGCCGCAATGTTGCAAGAAGAATCGCCCGTACTCTATGGCGACGGGCAGCAATCGCGCGATTTCACCTACATTGAAAACGTAATACACGCCAATCTGCTGGCCGCTGATGCGCCCACCGACGTGAGCGGGATTTACAATGTGGCGACCGGCACACGGATTACGCTGCTCGATGTAGTCGCGCAGCTCGGTGACCTGCTGGCTGTGCAGATTCCGGTGCAGCACGCGGCCGCACGGCGCGGCGATGTCCGCCATTCGCAGGCCAGTATCGATGCAATTGCCAGCGCGCTCGGCTACGCGCCACGGGTTGATTTTGCCAGCGGGTTGGCGCAGACCGTCGAGTATTATCGCCGTCTGCACGGCGAGCGCGCAAGGTGAACCCTGCACCCTGATCCGGCGCGCCGCCGGGCGGGTCTGGCCTGCGCGGCCAGCACGCTCCGGTGCATTACCGCATTGGGTGCGGCTACGCGCCGCAGCGTCCGGGGCACCTGCCCCGGAACCCCGGCAAGGGGCGCTCTCGCCCTCTTTGAACTCCCAAAACCGCACACGGGGTGGTAAGAAATTGTTGGGCTGTGTCTGCCCCGTGCGCTGACACGAATGGTCGGGTAAGAGCGGTGACCGCTCGGCGATGGTAGCGTGGTGCGCCGCAACCGGGCATGCGTGTGATGACTGGCCATTTGCACCAGACTAGCCGCCGTTCGGGGTGGCCTGGCGCGGTGCAGGGGCGGAGCCCGCTGCCGCAGGCCGCGTAGGCCAACCAGACTCGCAGGATGTCACCAATCAAATGCTTACAAAAAACGCGTTGACAGACGTATCCCGAACAGGTATAATGAA
>JAYUYF010000423.1:0-1513 GCA_043752605.1 Roseiflexaceae bacterium | reverse complement strand
GCTGCACTCCTGAGAAGTTGGATTGTGCCGGATACGCCAGCAGGTTGTTGCCGCCTGACCGTGCCCGGTCGAGCGCGGCGATCATCACGGTTGGATCTACCCGTAGTTCATCTGTCGTGATCGGGACATAATCGACATTTGCGCCGCTGGTACGCGCAAACTCGCGAATACCGTTCACCGAATTGTGGTTGTCGACCGTCAGCAGATACGTATCACCCGGCGCAAAGGGGTATGCTTCGCCAACCAGCCTGAGCGCGCCGGTAGCGTTGGCGGTGAACACGGCGGTGTATTCTTCAGGTGCAGCGTTGAAGTAGCGCAGGATGTGATCGCGCGTGCGCTCGACGAGGTCCGTCGCGGCATTCGATGTCAGGTTTTTGGAATGTGGGTTGCCAAGCACGGTGTCTTGCAACAACGCGATATGATCGCGTAGCTGAGATTCGGCATACAGACCACCACCGGTATAATCGAGATAGACATGTCCGTTTCGATCCAGCCGCGCATACTCGGTTGCGCGTAATGCATCGAGCGCCCCGGTTGCGGCATACGCCGGATACGCGCGCTGGAAGCGCTGGAACGCGGCCGTCAGCCCGGCGCGAGCCGATGTCCTCACCGGACGTTGGCGAGCAGCGGGTGAGATTGTGCGTATCGTGCGTGATCGGTAGTTGTTCATCGCAAAACTCCTTCGGCACTAACCGGCCATGGTGTCGGGAGCGGGAAGAAATTTGGCGTCAGGGAGACGTTTTCATACGTCCGGTGGAAGACCGGCGTCGCTGCACCGGTCATCGGTGGCACGATCCAGCCCCAGTCGGCGTAGACGGCCCGCCCGGCCTGGCGCTCCTGCTGTTCGAACAAGACGAACTGGCGGGTCGCGGTATGGTGATCGATCACTTTCACCCGCTGTTGCTGGAAGGAGTGCAGCACGGCGATGTTGAGTTCGACCAGCGCGCGATCCTGCCACAGGCTGCGTGCCGAGCGCGTGTTCAGCCCGAGCCGTGCCGCCACGACCGGCAACATGTTGTACCGGTCGGTATCGCCAAGATTACGCGCACCGATCTCGGTACCCATGTACCAGCCATTGAACGGTGCGGCTGTGTAGGAGATGCCGCCGATTTCCAGGCGCATATTGGAAATGACCGGTAGCGCGTGCCACTTCAGCCCAAGCTCAGCGAACCAGGGATAAACCGGGTGAACAAGCGGCACTTCGCGCACCACTTCGCGTGGCAGTTCAAAGAGTTGTGGCCGCTCGCCGGGCATGTGTATGATCACGGGGAGCAGATCAAACGGCGTCTTTGCCGAGCACTGCCAACCAAGCTGTTGCGCGATCGTCGTCAGTTCGATGTGCAGCGGGTCGCCAATCACCGAGCCGTCGGATTGTCGGTGGCCCGCATAGCGAATCAGCTGCGGGTTCCAGATCCGGATACCCGCCTGCCCAGGCTCCTGGGGTGCAAAGATACTGATCATGCTCCGAATTGCACCATCGTTTGTGGCGAGCCGCAGATGATCGACCAGCGCG
>JAYUYF010000422.1:0-1514 GCA_043752605.1 Roseiflexaceae bacterium | reverse complement strand
ATTCCGAAGCGGTGGGTTGCTGAACGAACCATTGCCTGGAACGGAAGAAACCGCTTGAGCGCGCGCGAATACAATCGGAGCTGCGATGTCAGCGAAGCGTTTATCTATCTCGGATCGATCAATCTGTTACTTAATCGTCTGCATCCGAGAGAATAGTTTCCGATCACGCTCTAAGAGTAAGAAGCTGCTCGCTAGCGTATCCGCACAATACGATTTCAGGCGCTTAGCAGACAGTGTCGTGATGGCGCGTTCGAGGAACATCTGCACCAGCGTTTCGAGGCGCTCCGGTACATCAGACGCTGGCGACAGACACGTCTGAGCAAGCTCCTGACAAATGCGCGCGAGATAGGCTGGCTGATGCACCACCTCCAGCAGCGCGGTGAGCGCCGCACGTAGTGCGGGCACATCGTACCCGTCTGGCGGTTGCTTTGTGACGCTCTTCAGGCGCTCGAATTCTTTGAGATAGTATTGCTCGAGTACGCTTGTTGCCGCATCGCGCCGGGTGAGTGCCGTATAGAGATTGGTAATAATCTCTATCTGATGCCCCCTGGGCGCTTTTTGACTCGCTGGAATGTCAGCGAGCATCGCATCAACGAGCAGCACGTCGTGATACAACGTGCGCGCACCAATTATGCGTTCGGGGCGCTCAGTTAACCGCTCCCAGGTTGCGATCAATGCGGTCAGTTGCATGGTTACGATCGCGTTGTTCACGTTCCCTCTTTGCGTACTGAGATACGCGCAATCGATGCACGACGGTCGACGGCGTGGCAATACATGCATAGTTGTTCCGTGTTAGTCTGTGTCGCAGACCGGTGCATCCACCCCCAGATTGCTTCGTACCACCATCAAGGACACTCACAAGACGCAGGCGTACAGACGTTCGTTATTGTAGGACGTGTGCGCGTGTGCGTCAACGTTCCCCGATAGCTATCAGACGTAACAATCACACTGGGCGTCATGCAGGCTACTATGGCTCACGGTAGATGGTGCGGCCAAGCTGATCGTCGGCGATATGCACAAATGGTGAAACGGTGAAGCTATAACGCTTTCCCACCGCTCCGAGTTCGCCAACAACAAACAGTCGCATGAGCGCCCGAACGATCTGCTCGATGTAGCCTTGCATCTCCTGCGTCGCGCGCTGCTTGAGCACTGGATAGTTATCGCTCAGAAGCTGGATGTAAACGGGAGCGGAGATTGCCAATTTCTCCAACTCTTCCCAACGTCTATACGGAGGATCGCGATCCGTTGTCGGGTTAGTGATGCGATCAAGAAACAGATACCGATCCGTTTTGGCAAAGTCATTCAGCAAATCAAAGAGCATCTGCACCACGTCGTTCGCAGTTAGCAGATGATAGTCGTGTGCGCCCCAGACGTGTGCCTGATAGGCTGGGGTAAAACAGTGCGTTACCACTTCCGTGCGGAGTGTATGAAGGTCGTGGCCGAGCCTCTTGATTGTGGCTGGTTTCGGAAACGTATGGTTGGTTTCCAGTTCGTGGAGACAGACGATAACCTTC
>JAYUYF010000421.1:0-4138 GCA_043752605.1 Roseiflexaceae bacterium | reverse complement strand
TGCCATCGTCGAGCATCTGGCGCGTCACATCGCCGATAAATGGGTGCCAGTGTTTCATCCCCAGGTACACACGGCACGCGCCGGGAGCCAGATCGTCGAGCCAGATCTGGATCGCGTCGGCCACCTGCTGCGAGATTGCCAGCAGCGGCGTCTGGCCGCCGACGCGCCGGTAGCGCTCGACCAGATCGGCCAGTGCCGGTGGCGACGGTGGCCGCCCGCCGCGAATATGGGTATAGTACGGCTCGATATCCTCCAGCTTTGCCGGGGTGCCGTAGGCCAGCACAAATACCGCGTGGGTCGGGCGCCGGGCGGTTGGTGTGGTCATCGTCTGCTCCATCAGCCGGTCGTCTCGTGGACGTGCGCGCACAGCCGCCGCACGTGGTCGACCGGAGTTTCAGTGAGTATGCCGTGCCCAAGATTGAAGATATGGCCGGGCCGCCCGGCGGCGCGCGCCAGGATATCGTCCGTGCGGCGTGCGATCGTCTCCCACGGCGCAAACAGCGTGTGCGGGTCGAGGTTGCCCTGCACCGCGATCTGTGGCCCGAGCTGTGCCCAGGCATCATCGAGCGCGATCCGCCAATCGACGCCGGCTACATCTGCGCCAAGCTGGCGGATCTGCCCCAGCAAACCACTGCCACCCGCCGCAAAATAGATGATCGGCGGCGCACCCAGATCGATCGTCGCCGCGCGCACCACATCAATAATCCGCTGCACGTGCGGTTGCACGTATTCGGCATAATCGACCGGGCCAAGCGCGCCCACCCAGCTATCGAACAGTTGCAGCGCATCCACACCCGCCTGTGCCTGCGCGACGAGATAGGCGATCGTCAGGTCGCTCAACTTTGTCATCAGCGCGTGCCAGGCCACGCTATCGCCATACATCAGGTACTTCACGCGGCGAAATTCACGCGATGCGCCGCCTTCAATCGCGTAGCTCGCCAGTGTAAACGGTGCGCCCGCAAAGCCGATCAGCGGCAGCCCGCCCAGCTCGCGCCGCACCAGCCCGATCGCCGCCAGCGTCGCGCCGTTGGTCTCCGCTGCGTCGTACGGTCGTAGCGCCGCGATGTCGGCTGCGGTGCGAACGGGATTGTGAATCACCGGGCCATCGCCCTTTTCAAACGTCAAATCGAAACCGATCCCTACCAGTGGTGGCAGGATATCGGCAAAAATAATCGCGGCGTCGATTGCAAACGCGCGCACCGGTTGTAGCGTTACCTCAGCCGCCAGTTCGGCCGAATGCACCAGATCGAGAAAGCCGACGCTTTCGCGGATCGCACGGTATTCGGGCATATAACGGCCGGCCTGGCGCATCAGCCAGATCGGTGTGCGATCTACATACTCGCGGCGGCAGGCGCGCAGAAAGCGGTCGCTCGTCATCCGAGTAGCTCCAGCGTCGCATCGAGCTCGCGGTAGACGCCAGTCACGATCGGCGTATCGCGCAATGTATAGCGGCGGGCTTCGGTGGCGCGCAGCGCAGTGACGAGCGCGCTGAAGCGCGGTAAATCTTCGCACTCGTAGGCCACCACAAACTCCTGGTCATCGAGCCCGGTTGCGTAGAGCAACACCTGGCGCACATCGGCGTACTCGTGGCCGATCCGCATGTGCTCGTTCATCATGCCCTGGCGCGCATCGCGGCTCATCAGAAACCACTCGGTCGTCTTGGCGAACGGATAGACGATCAGGTAGGTCTGGCGGTCATCGAGTTCGACCGCCTGCTCCTGGCTGGTGGGGCGGCGGGTATAATTTGAGGGGCGCGTAAAGCCAAACAGATTATGCGTGATCGTCGCATAGCTGCCGAGCCCGGTGTTGAGCAGCCGCGCCGTCATCTCCTGCATGGCGATCGGGTCGCTGCCACGCCGCCAGAGCAGCAGGTCGCAATTGCTCTTGAACCCGATCGTGCTGTACGGGAAGGTCGCGATAGCGGGCACGGCATCGGCAACGACGGCGGCAAACGCATTGCGCCCATCCACACGCGCCGTCAGCGGCAACCTGCGCCAGGCCGGGTCTATGTGGAAACCGGTATACTGCACGAACAATGGCTGAGCTTCGTTTTCTGGTGTCTCGGTCATCGTGATACTCCTTTGAAAAGAATCAGGAACCAACACATACGTTAGCTACTTATTCTCAATTCTCTGTTCGTTGTTCTTAATCGCAAACAACCGCCGTGCCGCCCCGATCAGCTCGGCATCGGCATCGTCCTTGAGCGTGGTGATCGGCAGGTGCAACAGCTTATTGACAATCGCCTCGCTCATGGCCTGTACCGCGCGTTGCTCGCGCTCCGAGAGCTCCGGGCAGCGCGCGAGGGTGCGCGCGATCTCGCCGCTGCGGATCGCCTCGGCGTGCTCGCGTAGCGCGCGGATGGTGGGTGTGGCGTGCTGTGCGGTGGCCCAGGCCAGATAGCGCGCCACCTGCTGCTCGACGAGTGTGGCAGCGCCATCGGCGGCGGCGGTACGCATGGCCATGTTGGCCTCGCAGCGCGCGGTGAGCCCATCGAGATCGATCAACGTCACGCCCGGCAGTGCACCCGCCGCCGGATCGACATCGCGTGGCGATGCCAGATCGAGCAGCAGCAGTGGGCGCGTGCGCTGTGCCATTGCATCGTGCATCATGGCAGCATCAATGACCGCCACTGGCGCTGATGTGGCGCAAATCACCAGATCGGCGGTGGCGAGCGCTTCGGCGGTGCGCGCCAGCGGTAATGCTTCGGCAGCGTAGCTTTGCGCAAGCGCTTGGGCGCGCGCGAGCGTGCGGTTCAGGATCAGCGGCGTGGGCGCGTCCATCGAGCGCAGATGTTTGAGTGCAAGCTCGCCCGTGGCACCGGCACCGATGATCGCGGTGCGCTGCGTGCCTGGATCGACTCCCGCCGCGCGTGCCAGCTCAAAGCAGACCGAGACTACCGAGACGTGCGCCTGGCCGATCGCGGTCTCGCTACGCACGCGCTTGCCCGTCGCCAGCGCATCGTGCAGCAACCGGTGGACACTGGCCCCGGCTGCGCCCGCCGCGTGTGCGGCCAGCAGCGCGTCCTTGAGTTGCGCAACGATCTGATCCTCGCCAAGCACGGCTGATTCGAGCCCGGCCGCGAGCCGAAAGACGTGCCGCGCCGCCGCCGCCCCGCGCCAGACGCTAAAATGCTGACGCAAATCGCCAACTTCGGTCTCGTACCAGTCTGCCAGGAACCGCAGTGCAGCTTCGGCATCACCGAGTACCCCGATCTCGATCCGGTGGCAGGTGGCGAGGATAAACCCCTCGGGTGCGTGGTCACGCAGGCGCGCCAGCGCGGTTGGCAATTCGGCAGCGCCAAATGCCAGCCGTTCGCGCACGTCGATCGGCGTCGTCCGCTGATGTACTCCGATGACCGTGATCTCAGGCGAGCTGTTCGGCGCGCTGTGATTCATAACCTGTCACCACTCCTAGCAATGTCGCATCCATAAATCGGTCGATCCGCTCGCGCAGAACCGCTGTCTCATCGAGATCGGCCGGCTGGGCGAGCGCGGGCAACGGTGCTGCCAACCGCGCAAAGCTGCTGCGGAAAAAGAGAAACATTTCGACCGCATCGCCCAGCGCGATCCCCGCCACCTGCGCCTCGCGCCCGTAGCCCGCGCCCACGCCGCGCGCCTCCGCAAGAAAACGCTGGTCGTCTTCGCGGCGGTTGATAAACTGGATCAACAGCCCCAGCAGCCGTTGCCCCAGCCCGCGCATGCGCTCAGCCCCCGGCGTCTCGGCCAGCCGCGTATGCCACGCCTGCCGTGCGATCTCGCGCGGGTCGATCGACCAGCTGCGCCCCACGGGTGCTAGTGGCGCGCGCGCATCGGGTGCGGTGCCGAACGCCGCCAGCAGCGCCGTGCGCACAAAGCGCCGATGGCCCCCCAGCGTCTTCTGCATGGGCACCCGGCCCGCGTCGCCCCAGCGCCGCAGTGTCGATGGTGCGACACCCACCAGATCGCTCGCTTCGTGCAACGTCAACAGGTCGTCGTGCATGCTGCTGTCTCCTGCCGTATGGGCGCACGATGCGCCCTGTGGCCGAAGCATCGCTTCAGCCCTACAGATCCCCGGCGCGGGCGGGCGGCGCGGGCGAATTCCCGGCGGGCGCGGCGCGGGCGAATGTACGGGCGAAGCATTGTGATGTCATTGCAATGAC
>JAYUYF010000420.1:0-4151 GCA_043752605.1 Roseiflexaceae bacterium | reverse complement strand
CGTCGCATCAGAACGGTAGATCCTCATCGTTCTCGATTGGCTGCGGGGCATTGCGTGCCGGGCGCGCCGGGGCTGCGTTGCGCGGGGCTGCGTTGCCGTTGGTGGCCGGGCGCGCCGGGCCGTTGCCGGGCACCACGGGCCGTGGCGTCGGCGCGGGCATATCTTCGACACTCTGATCGCCTTCGCCTGGGGCACCACGCTCGTTGCGCGCCGAGAGAATAATCATGTCCTGCGCGATGACTTCGGTCGTCGTGCGGTCATTACCATCTTTATCCTGCCATTTGCGGCTCTGCAGGCGGCCCTCAATGTAGACGCGAGTACCTTTGGTGAGATACTGGTTGCAGATCTCGCCGAGCTTATCCCACGCGACAACACGAAACCACTCGGTGTCATCGTGCTGGGTGCCATCATTGGACTTCCAGGTGCGGCCGGCGGCGACATTGAACTGCGTGACGGCGCTGCCCTGCGGAGTATAGCGCATCTCCGGGTCTGCACCGAGGCGGCCTGTCAGCATCACCTTGTTGAGATCTTTGGCCATGATCGTCTCCTCGTATTTGTGATCAACACTCGTGCCGATACTGGCCGGTTGGCCCCTTCGGACGAAACAACTGTAGCATACATGTTCTACTATGTCAATAATTGTTTTCTGGTTGACGATCTATTAAAGGTCTGGTATACTCTGCGACATTCCCCGTTATGGTCGCTTTACGGCTCTACACGTTTTCCGTGTAGCGGTCTCACCACAGCAGATAAGTCGTTGCAGTATTGCACGCTTGAACTGAGGCAGCAAAGCGATAGAACCGTTCGAACAGATGCCCCATGCGAAAGGACGGACAGACCCATGCAGATTGTAGGGAAATGGCGCAAGACCAGCGCGGCGTTGAGCCTCGGGTTGTTGTTGCCGGCGCTCGCAGCGTGCGGTGGCGGTGCAACTGCACCGACAGTACCAGCCACGGCTCCGGCCGCAGCCACCACGGCACCAGCAGCCACCACGGCTCCGGCGGCCACCACGGCTCCGGCGATGGCCGCTGGCCGCGGCGCGGCACCGCTGCTGCGGTTGCTGTACTGGCAGGCTCCGGTGTTCCTCAACCCGCATCTGGCGGTTGGCACCAAGGACTTCGACGCATCGCGCCTGATCGTCGAGCCGCTGGCAGCGCTTGGCCCGAACGGCGAGCCCATCCCGCTGCTGATCGAAGAAGTACCGACGGTCGAGAACGGCGGCGTCGCTGCTGACCTAACGAGCGTCACATTCAAGCTGCTGAAGGATGTCAAATGGTCGGACGGCACGGCGTTTACCGCCGACGATGTTGTCTTTACCTATGACTACTGCAAGGATGCCGAGACCGCCTGCACAACGAACAGTAAGTTTGGCGGCGCAACGTCGGTTGAGGCAGTCGATGCTAACACGGTCAAGATCACCTGGGAGAATCCGAACCCCGATCCGTACCAGATGTTTGTCTCGAACCAGGGTGGCGTGCTGCAGAAGGCACAGTTTGCCAACTGCATCGGCGCAAAGGCCGCGACGGACACGGCCTGCCAGGCGGCGAACCTCGCCCCGATCGGCACTGGCCCGTACAAGATCCGCGAGTTCAAGCCGGGTGACGTTGCCGTCTACGACATGAACGAGAATTATCGCAACCCGGATCAGCCGTTCTTCAAGGAAGTGCAGATCAAGGGTGGCGGCGATGCAACCTCGGCGGCACGTGCGGTCTTCCAGACCGGCGACACCGACTATGCCTGGAACTTGCAGGTCGAGGCGGCGGTGCTTGATCAGTTGATCACCGACGGCGCGGGCAAGGGTACGCTGCTGTCGATCAAGGGGTCGAGCGTCGAGCGGGTCGTGATCAACTTCACCAACCCCGATCCGGCGCTGGGCGAGAACCGCTCGGAGCCCGGCAACGCCCACCCGTTCCTGACGGACGTGGCGGTGCGCCGCGCGATCAACATGGCGATCGACCGCACGACGATCGCAACACAGCTGTATGGCCCAGCCGGCGATGCGACCTGCAATATCCTCAACACCGCACCGTACGTCTCGGCTGAGGAGCGCACCACGCGCAACGCCTGTATGACGGCCGATGGCAAGCCGATGGTCGAAGAGGCCAAGAAGCTGCTGGATGATGCCGGCTGGGTCGTTGCCGATGGCGCGAGCGTGCGCGCAAAAGACGGCGTGCAGCTGGTGCTGAACTTCCAGACGACGATCAACCCGCTGCGTCAGCGCACGCAGGCGATCATCAAGCAGAACCTGGCCGCGATCGGTGTGACAGTCAACCTGCGCGCCGTCGATGCCAGCGTTTTCTTCTCGAGCGACATCGGTAACCCCGATACGCTTGGTAAGATCTACGCCGATATCCAGATGTACACCAACAACTACGACACGCCCGATCCCCAGACCTACATGGAGGCCTGGACGAAGGAGCAGTTCACCTCGAAAGAGAACGAGTGGCGCCTCAACAACGAAGGCAAGTTTGCCAGCGATGAGTACGAGGCGACGATCACCGAACTGAAGGCAACGACTGACCCGGAGAAGCGGATCGAGCTGAACCAGAAGCTGAACGACATCCTGATGCAGGAAGTCGGCATCATGCCGCTGATCAACCGCTCGTTCGCCACCTCAGGGTACAACAGCAAGCTCGACCTGGGCCCTGAGTCGCCGTGGGACTCGGAGCTCTGGAACATCGCCGCCTGGACGATGAAGCCGTAATTGCTGCCCTCTCCCCCGTTCCCGCACTTCTTCAACGGAGTGGGGGAACGGGAGCGTCTCTTGCCGAAGCCACAGCGCCGTCTCTCTGGCTCGCTGTGGCTTCGTCACATTCAGCCGTAGTATCGAGGTGCCATCATGGCGAATTATATCCTTCGGCGGTTGCTGATCGCCATCCCCACCCTGCTCGTCATCAGTTTTGTGATCTTTGCGGTGCTCGCGCTCGCTCCGGGCGATCCCATGTCACAATTTGCGCGCAATCCGAGTGTTCCCGAAGAAGTCCGCGAGAATATTCGCCGCTCGCTTGGGCTTGATCGGCCGTGGTACCAACGCTACGGGTTCTGGCTGGTCAATGTCGTCACGCGTGGTGATCTGGGCTTCTCGTTTAACTCGCGCGTGCCAGTGACCGACCTGATCGGGCAACGCATCCCGCAGACGCTCTGGACGGTGGGAATCTCGTATCTGGTGGCGCTGGCGATCGCCGTGCCGATCGGTGTCATCTCGGCGGTAAAACAATATTCCTGGTTTGACCGAATCGCGACGACGGCTGCATTTGTCGGCTTCTCGGTACCTTCGTTTGCGATCGGGTTGTTGATTATCGTTATTTTTGCGGTCAACCTGAAGTGGTTTCCGATGATCTATGATACGACGCTCAAGGTCGTCGATCTTGAATCGCTCGGGAAACAAATGCGCCAGATCGCGATGCCGGTGATTGTGCTTGCGGTGCAACAGTCGGCCGATGTCACGCGTTTTCTGCGCTCGTCGATGCTCGATAATTTGCCGTTGGATTACGTACGTACCGCACGGGCGAAAGGCATGCGCGAGCGTGCGGTCGTCACCGGCCACGTCCTGCGCAATAGCCTCATTCCGGTGGTCGCGCTGATCTCGCTCGGCATCCCGGGTGTGTTTGCCGGGGCGATCATCACCGAGACGCTGTTCCGTGTCAACGGGATCGGTGAACTCCTGATCCGTTCGACACAATTAAACGATACGCCGGTCGTTATGGCGATTACGTTTATTTATGCGGTGCTTGTGGTAGTCTTCAATCTCGTCGCCGATGTGCTCTACGGGGTGCTTGACCCACGCATCCGGTACTCATAAATCGCCACCCGTAGACTGGCAAAAGGAGAGCGCTCATGTCGCAGGCAAATCCCACCGCACCGACGACACCGATCGATGTCCGTGCGCTGAGTGAAAATCATTTGCGCGCACCGCGCACCCTGTGGGGCGATGTCCGGCGGCGCTTTCTGCGACATTCGCTGGCGGTGATGGGCACGGTTATTCTTCTCTTCTTTGTGTTTGCCGTGCTGGTCGGCCCGTGGATTTATACCGTTGACCGCGAAATGATTAACTTTGATGTTCCCACAATGGCACCGCCTTCGCTGGCGTCACCAATGGGAACGGATGATCTGGGGCGTGATATCCTGGCGCGCGCATTATTTGGTGGCCG
>JAYUYF010000419.1:0-1522 GCA_043752605.1 Roseiflexaceae bacterium | reverse complement strand
CGAGCAGACCCCAGAGAATCGCGCTGCGCCGCAGGCGTAGCGGCGCAGCGGGCGGTGATGATGGCGTCAGACGGGTTGGTGTATCCATAGCTGGCCCTCCGGCTCAGGCTCCGGTCACGATACGGAGCGGATCGGGCATAAATAACAGGATGAATGCCACCAGCCCGACCGCGCCCAGCAGCGTGTGGATCGGCCGCGGTGTGGTAATCTCGTTGAGCAGCGGTGGATGTTTTGCGCCGAGCAACAGCGCGAGTACGCCCCAGATCAGCCAGGTGTTTGAGACAAACACGCCCAGCACGGTGCAGATCGCCACCACGGCATAGCTCAGGTAGCGCGCGCGTGCGCCGAGCAACGCATAGGCCACGTGCCCACCATCGAGTTGCCCGATCGGCAACAGATTGAGCATCGTCACCAGTAGCCCGATCCACGCGCCCCAGGCCACCTGCCCGAGTTGCACATCGACACCGCCGCCCGGCAACCACGCGCCGTGGACAAGATACTTGATACTGGCGTACAGGATCGAGTTGCCCTCCTGGATATACCCGGTTTCTGGCCCCACCACCGGCGGTGGCCCCACAGGCGAGAGCACAATACCATAGATCAAGAGCGGGATCGCCACCAGCAGCCCGGCCAGCGGCCCGGCGATGCCGACTTCAAGCGTGGTGCGCCGATCTTCGAGCGGCTCGCGCTGCACGATCACCGCGCCCATCGTGCCGGTCATTGTGATCGGCATAGGAATGAAGTATGGCAAACTCACCGGCGCGCGCCGCCAGCGCCCGACGATATAATGCCCGAATTCGTGCGTGATCAGGATGCTCATCAGCGTGGCAGCAAATGGTAACCCATCGAAAATGCTGAGCGGCGCGCGTGCGAGATCAGCCCCGTTGTTGAGTGCTCCGACAAACAGCACCGAGAGCGTCGTCAGCACAAACAGCAGCAGCGGCAGCCAGATGCGCTGCGGCGTGCGTTCGAGCACGATGGGCAGTGCAAACAGCTCATCCGCGCCACCCGCTGCGCGCCGCAGAAACGGTGTAAACCCGAGCGGCTCGACCCGCGAACGGATAGCACGGTACTGCTCTTCGGCTGGTCCGGCCAGCTTGCCCGTGAGTGTCAGGCGGCCCTGCGGATCCCACGCGTAGCGTTCGAACGTATACAGATCTGCCAGCGCGTTGCGAAACTGCCCGATGAGCATCAACCGATCGGTCTCGGTAGGTGTTGTCATAGTGTTCTCCTCGATACCAGGTAGTATACGAGTGAACCGCCCGCGCGGCAATAGCTGCCAAAAGGAGGGCGCGGCGCATGTATGACCACGTATTCATCTTCGCGATTACTCGGTGCGCGCGCGCGCGGTGATCGCTGAAGGTGGGCGCGGTGGGCCAAGCCGATCAAGCAGCACCCGCACCGCCGCATCGAGCTGGCGATCCTGCGTCGGCGCGTGCTGGCCGATCGGCAGGGATACATCGACATCAACCGCGCGGCCGCGGCCCTCAAGATTATCGCCATCGCTGGTGACGACCCGCAG
>JAYUYF010000418.1:0-1523 GCA_043752605.1 Roseiflexaceae bacterium | reverse complement strand
TGGCCGCCGGGCTGCCGATCGACGCATTTGCGCCACGGCTCTCGTTTTTCTGGGGCATCGGCATGGATCTGCTTGCCGAAGTGGCCAAGCTACGCGCCGCGCGACTGCTGTGGGCCAAGCTGATCAGCCAGTTTGCACCACAGGATCCGCGATCGCTGATGCTGCGCGCCCACTGCCAGACATCGGGCTGGAGCCTGACCGCGCAGGATCCCTACAACAACATTGTTCGCACGACGATCGAGGCGCTGGCCGCCGTGCTGGGGCACACGCAATCATTGCATACCAACGCGCTGGACGAAGCGCTCGCACTGCCGACCGACTTTTCGGCGCGGATCGCGCGCAACACGCAGCTTGTCCTCCAACACGAGAGCGGCATCACGCGCGTCGTGGATCCGCTCGGCGGCTCGTATGCGGTCGAGCAGCGCACCGCGCAGATCGCGCAGTCCGCGTGGGCACACATCGCCGAAGTCGAGGCGCTGGGTGGGATGGCGCAGGCGATCGCGCAGGGGTTACCCAAGCAGCGAATCGAGACAGCGGCGGCGCAGCGCCAGGCACGCATCGATGCGGGTGAAGAAGTGATTGTCGGCGTCAACCGGTTTGTCTCAGGCGAGGAGACGCCGATTACGCTGCTCGCAGTAGATGATCAGGCGGTACGCGCCAGTCAGATCGCGCGGCTGGATGCCGTGCGCGCCAGCCGCGACCAGGCGGCCGTCGACCGCGCGCTGGCAGCGCTGGGGCGCTGTGCTGCGGGTGAAGCAGGCAATCTGCTGGCGTTGGCGGTGGATGCGGCACGTGCGCGCGCGACGCTGGGCGAGATCAGCCGGGCGATGGAGCAGCATTTTGGGCGCTACCGCGCGGAGACACGACCATTGAGCGGTGTCTACAGCGCGGCATACCGCGACCGTGGGGCGATCGAAGCCTTGCGCGAGCGTACCGCAGCGTTTGCACGTATCGAGGGGCGCAGGCCACGGTTGCTGGTAGCAAAAGTCGGGCAAGACGGACACGACCGCGGTGCGCGCGTGGTCGCCACTGCGTTTGCCGATCTGGGCTTTGATGTCGATATCGGTCCGCTGTTTGCGACACCCGACGAAGTTGCGCGCCAGGCGGTCGAGAACGATGTCCACATCGTCGGTATCAGCTCGCTCGCGGCCGGGCACACCACGCTGGTGCCGCAGATCGTGGCGGCGCTGGCGGCGCAGGGGCGGCCCGATATCATGGTCATCGTCGGCGGTGTCATCCCCGCGCACGACGAACCCGCGCTGCGTGCCGCAGGAGCCGCCGCGATCTTTGGCCCGGGCACGGTCATCCCGCTCGCCGCTGGCGCGGTGCTCGACACACTCGCAGCGCATCTGGGCCACCACAACAATGCAGCGTGAGGTGAACATTGCCGCGCTCGTGGCGGGTGTACGCGCGGGCGACCGGGCGGCGCTGGCGCGCGCGGTGACGCTGGTGGAGAGCAGCGCCCCCCGCCACGCCGCCGCCGCCGAGGCGCTGGTAGCCGCATTGTTGCCCACCAGCGGCGG
>JAYUYF010000417.1:0-1524 GCA_043752605.1 Roseiflexaceae bacterium | reverse complement strand
GTGAGCGCGATGCGCGATGATTGCGCAACCGCAAGGCCAGTCAGGAGGAGTAATGCCACACAACCTTTGAGCAGCAGCGCGTGCCAGACATTACGCGTCACGTGTTCGGGATGGCGGCTACTGTCGTGCAGCGTCCACGTGTCGAGCCCGATTCCGAGCAGGCTGGCCATGATCGCCAGCGTCGCGCTCAGCGTCGCGTATTCACCAAACAACTCGCTGCCGAGCTTGCGTACCAGCAGCACCTGCGCAAAGGTGCCCGCCACACCACCAACCAGGCTACCGAGTAACCCGGCGCTCAGACCGCGCAGCAGCACCTGCACCGCAGCGACGACGCGTGGCGCGGCACCAGGAAATCGTCCAGCGACCCAGCTATCGATCCAGGCCACCAGTTGCTGCGCGCGTGGGCCGGGCGCCGATCTCACGAGGCGGCCAGTAACGGGATGGCGCGATCAAGATTGCGGCTCAGCCAGAGCGCACCGCGTATGCCACGCGCCAGCGCAACCGCCCGGTTGAGATAATAGCTGCGTGGTTTACGTGTGGTGGGCTGTGCCAGCGAGGTGCTGGCTTCGCTGCGGATCGTGCCAAAGCGATGATGCATGTATTCGCGCGGCACGACCTCGCCTGGACCGCGCAGGGCGTAGCCGAGCCAGACCGTGACTGAGCCGATGGTATACACATCTTGCAGATCAGCGTTGCGTTGCGCGCTCATCCAGCCATCATGATGGATCAACGGTCCGGGATGATAGAGCAATGGACAGCCCGCGCGCATCAAGCGATAGTGGAATTCAACATCTTCGGCCGACTCGAAGCGTCCGCCCGCGCCCAGTTCTTCGATAAAAAGGCCGTGGCGGGCGAACGTGGTGCGTGGAAACGCCATATTGTTGCCTGAGCCAAGATGTTCGTATGGCATGACCGGTGTCCGGTAGAGCCGTATGTGCGGCGAATCCATCAGGGCGCTACAGTTGCTGCCATCTGGTCGTGTGGCAAACGGGATGTAGCCAAACGCCGTCTGATAGTGGTGCAGCGTCACATCCTCACCCGGCCGCACAAATGGTAATACACGCCCATAGATGCCAGCTGCACCGGGATGCGCGGCGAGCGCTGCCACAATCTGGCTGGCCCAGTCGGGGGTGGCGTAGCAATCGTCATCGGTACAGGCGATCACATCGCCGGTGGCCATGCGGATCGCCTGATTGCGCGCGCGCGAAAGACCGCTATCGGGGCGATGAACGTAGCGCAATTGCGCAAACGCTGGCAGATCACTGGCGGGCTCAGCCGACTGATCAATCACCAACACCTCGCCGACGTGCGTGAAATCGGTGGCAGCCAGATGCGCCAGGCAGGTGCGCAACTTATCAGGGCGGCCCCTGGTGCAGATAGCAATCGTCAGTTTCACGTGTGACGCACCTGGATGCCATCGGCGACGCCCCAGTACCAGGCGGTGCGTGCCCAGATCATGCCGGGCAGCAGCCAGGGCCGCAGCGGGCGTCGCAGCATATCGGCCAGCGCCAGCAGCGGTGCCAA
>JAYUYF010000416.1:0-1524 GCA_043752605.1 Roseiflexaceae bacterium | reverse complement strand
GCGGACGACACCACCATCGAGCCCGAGCCAGGTCTGGCCTGCCGCATCGTGATAGAGCGCGCGGATATCGAGCGAAACCGCCGCGAGCGCCGGATCATCGAGCGGCAGCGCGGTCTGCCAGCGGGTACCGTCGAAGCGCTGGACGCGCAGGTCGCCGTAGTTGGCGCTCGCCCACAGCGCGCCATCGGCACCAATATGCAGGCTGCTGACATCGAGGACGAGGCCAAGCGCGCGGCCAAGCAGTTGTGCTTCGACCAGATCGGCGACATTCTCGCCCGGTGCAAACCGCAGCCGCACCACGCGATCAAAATTCGCCACATACAGTGTACCATCGGCTGCGGCCACCATCGCACGCAGATCGTTGAACGGCAGACCATCGGCGGTGGTGAATAATCGCGTGGTACCATTGGGCAACCAGCGTACCAGGCCACCAGCGGTGGAGGCCCAGACGCCCGTGCCATCGGCGGCAAGCGCGCGGACGGGCGCGCCAAACGTAAAGACTGCCGCATCCGTGAGCGGCACGCCAGCTGCGGATGCGGCGGGTTGGCTCAGCGGCCCACCATTGGCCAGCACACCGTCGGCAATCGTCGGCAGCGCAGCGGCGGTTGTCTCGGTTGCGACATCAACACGACTGCCGCGATCACCACCGAAGAACGCGAGCGCCCCGCCGATCAGCGCCAGTATCAGCAGCCCGCCAACGACGAGCGGTACCAGTGACGACCGGCGCGCGGCGGGTGCGGCAGGCGGCGGCGCAGTGACCGTCGCCGGTTGTGGCGGGGGACCAGGCGCGATTGCGGGCAGCACCACAGTCGCAGCGGGCGGATGGTTCGGCTGATTACTCAGCTGTACCAGCGCAGCGCGCAGCGCCTCGACCATCGCATCCGCAGTTTGATACCGATCCTCCGGCAGCTTGGACAACGCCTTAAGGATGATCCGTTCGACCGCTTCAGGAACCTGTGGATTCAGACTGCGCGGCGGCGGCAGCGCATCGTGCAGATGCATGAGCGCAACCGCCAGCGGTGTCTCGGCGACAAACGGGCGGCGGCCGGTGACGGCTTCGTACAGCACGACCCCCAGCGCATACAGATCGCTGCGTGCATCGGCAGGCTGGCCGCGTACCTGCTCGGGTGCCATGTAATACGGTGTGCCGACCATCATGCCATCGCCGGTCAGGTTCAGGTTATCGGCATAGATCCGGGCGATGCCAAAATCCGAGAGCAACGCATCACCATCGCGGCCGATCAGGACATTGGCCGGCTTGATATCGCGGTGGATGACGCCCTGGCGGTGGGCATACCCCAGCGCCTCGCCGACCTGCGCCGTGAGCGCCACCGCGCGCGGGAGCGGCAGATCATCACGGGCGATCGCATCGCTGAGCGTACCGGCATCGGTGTAGCGCATCACCAAATAGTGAATATCATCATCGACGCCGACATCATAGACCGGCAGAATATGCCGATGTTCGAGCCGGGCGATCGTGCGTGCCTCGCGCTCGAAGCGGGTGCGAAACGACGCATCGGTGGC
>JAYUYF010000415.1:0-1525 GCA_043752605.1 Roseiflexaceae bacterium | reverse complement strand
CCAGCGGATGCGTCCATGCTATCATTGCGCGCATCCCGCCTGCCACGACTCGAAGGATCGCTCCATGACCGAGACCGACGCCCGCTCTCCCACAGGCGGGAGAGGGGAGCAGATGATCCGGGAGCGCGGTAGATCCGGATTGCGGGCACGAGTGCGTCCCTCTCCCCGGCGTGGGAGAGGGGTTGGGGGAGAGGGGAGCGGATGATTCGGGAGCGCGGCGAATCGCACTGGCAAACCCGTCGGGTCTGCCCTGTATACGCGGCAGATCTCCGGCAGCCAGACCCGACGGGTTTTGCAGCGAAGCGCACCGCACGACCTACGCTTGCCAATGATGTACAATGTTGGTCAGGGTACGACGTTGCACACGGAGTTTGGTATGCATGCACCACCCCGCGCCGCGCTCAATCTCCCGATCGACGCGATCGCCGCCTTCTGCGCGCGCTGGCAGATCGTCGAGTTCGCCGTGTTTGGCTCGGTGTTGCGCCCGGATTTCCACGCCGCCAGCGATATCGATGTGCTGGTGCGCTTCCGTGAAGGCGCGCGTTACACGCTCTTCGATCTCGATCGCATGACCAGCGATCTCGAGACCATCTTTGCGCGCACGGTCGATCTCCTCGATCGGCGCGCGGTCGAAACGAGCACGAACCCGATCCGCCGCGATCAGATCCTGCGATCGGCTCAGGTGGTGTATGCGGCGTGATGACGCGCTCCTGCTCGATATGTTGCTGGCGTGTCGGAAGCTCCTGCGGTTTACGCAGGATCTGACCGAAGATCAGTTTGAGAGCGATGAACTGGTGCAGAGTGCGGTGATGCGCGAGTTGCAGGTGCTCGGCGATGCGTCACGGCTGGTGACCGATGCAACGAAAACGCAGTATCCCGCCATACCCTGGCGCGCTATCGCCGGGATGCGCAATCGCATCGTCCACGCCTATTTTGATGTCCGACTCGAAGTGTTATGGGATACAATCCAGCACGAAGTGCCTGTGCTGTCGCACGATCTCGCACAGATCGTTCCGCTACCCGAAACACCGGATACTACGCCGGGTCGGTGACGACGCATTGGTAAGATGCACTCCACCCTCGTCAACCGCGCTGCCCCCCCTGCGGCGTAGCCGAAGGATTTGCTGGTAGCACTGCGTGTGTTGGATCCTTCGCGGGCTACGCCCGCTCAGGATGACATTAGGATGCAGCGCATCGCGTCGTCAAACCCGCCGGGTCTAGCTGGAGCCGATCCGCCGCAGGTACAGGCCAGACCCGACGGGTTGTGCAGCGTAACGCATTGACGCCCGCTGCCTGCGCTGGCTATAATGCCACTACACCCAGCCAGTTCGCCCGCCCTGAACGAACGAGACCACGATGAGCGACCGCGACGCCCGTCTCCAGCGCCTGCGCGCCCGTGCTGCGGCCAGCACTGACCCCGACGAACGTGCAGATTTTGCTGCCGCGATCGATGCGCTTGAGGCAAAGCAGCGCCCTGCGCAAAGCATCGACGACAGCCAGGTGGGTGCCGTGATCGCCGGCGACA
>JAYUYF010000414.1:0-9939 GCA_043752605.1 Roseiflexaceae bacterium | reverse complement strand
CAGTCGGTGCGCGACGGCGTGTCGCCGCTGCCACTGGCCGCTGCATCGCGCTCCGCTGCGGTTGGTACCGAGCCTGCACCGCAACTGAACACCATTCCCGTGTCGCCGACGCAGCTGATCGGGCGTGCCGTAGTGCTGGCCGAGGTACTGACGTTGCTGCACCGCGCTGATGTCCGTGTGCTGACCCTGGCCGGCCCGGGCGGTGCAGGGAAGACGCGCCTGGCGCTTGAGATCGCCCGGATTGTACAGAAACGATTTAGCGACGGCGTGGCCGTTGTGCCGCTCGCACCACTGCGTGATGCTGCCCTCGTACCGCAGGCTATTGCCGAGGCGCTGGGGCTGGGTGAGCGCGACAACCGCCCGCCGCTGCTACGGCTCAAGGATCTGCTGCGCGAGCGCGAGCTGCTGCTGGTGCTCGATAACTGTGAGCATGTGCTGGATGCGGCTGCTACGCTCGCGGAGTTGCTGGCGGCTGCCCCTGGCTTAACGCTCCTGACGACCAGCCGTGAGCTGCTGAGAATCGCCGGCGAGCAGACCTATCAGGTGCCGCCGCTCGAGCTGCCTGATCTGGCGCGGCCCTTGCCGCCTGCCGAGCTTGCCAGGGTTGGCGCCGTCGCGCTGTTCGTGGCCCGCGTGCGCGAGCGCACGCCCATGTTCGCGCTCACCGACGCGAATGCCACCGATGTTGCTGCGATCTGCGCGCAGCTCGACGGACTACCGCTGGCGATCGAACTGGCGGCGGCGCGCGCAGCACTGCTCTCGCCGCGCATGTTGCGGGCCCGGCTCGACCGACGGCTGACGCTGTTAATCGATGGGCCACGCGATCTACCGGAACGCCAGCGCACCCTGCGCGCCACGATCGACTGGAGCTATGCCCTGCTCGACATGCGTGAGCAGCTCCTGCTGGGGCGGCTCGCGGTCTTCGCTGGCGGCTGGACATTGCAGGCCGCCGAGCAGATCTCGGTCACCGTCGGACCGCTCGCAGTCAGCGTTCTGGATGGGATGCACGCTCTGCTGAACAAGAGCCTGATCCAGCGCACGGCGGTGAACGACGGTGAGCCGCGCTTTAGTATGCTGGAGACCATCCGTGAGTACGCGCTGGAGCGGCTGACGGAGCGCGGCGAGGCTGAGCTGGCGCAGGTTACCCACGCGAGCTACTTCGTGGAACTGGCCGCGCAGGCGGAGCTATACCTGCATGGGCCAGATCAACTTGCCTGGTTTGATAGGCTCGATCAGGAGCATGCCAATTTGCGCGTTGCGCTCGCCTGGCTACTGGAGAGCGGCGCGGTGGTCGGCGCCCTGCAGATCGCTGCCGACCTGTACCATTTCTGGTATGTGCGCGGCCACTTTGGCGAGGGCTGTGCCTGGCTCAGCCAGGCGCTCGGGGCATCGAGTCTCTCGCCTGATGGTGCGCCTATGGGTCTGGCCCATATTCTCGCCAGGGCGCGCTTCGCGCTAGGTCACCTCACGCTCGCCCACGGCGACCTGCGCGCGGCTCTGGATCAGCTGCTGTCCCTGGCCGCCGATCTGCGCGCCCGCGCCGCCGCGACGGGCAACGATGCTGATACACAGCGTCTCTTGATCCAGACGATAGTCCGCGTACTTCAGGCCGAGGGGATGCTGGGCCGCATCCCGCCGCAAGATGAGATCGACGAGCTGCTCGCGCTCTCCCAGGAGTTCAATGATCAGCGGGCGATGGCCGAGCACGCGCTCAACTACGGCCGGGGCATGCTCCACGGCGCCGGTCGGCCCGATCTGGCACGGCCGACGCTCGCCCGGGCTGAGGTACTCTTCAGCGCGCTCGGCGATGTTTGGACGCTGGCCTTGCTGCGCACTGATTTCGGCATACTGGCCTTGCTTGATGGCGATTTGGACGAGGCCCGGAGGAATTTTGAGCAGGCGCAGACAATGGCGATAGCGTTGCGTGACCGCTTTCTAGAGGCTGAGGCGCTCAATAACCTTGGCGAGATCGCACGCATGGCCAACGATGATCGAGCCGCGGAGACGCACTATACGGCGAGCATGCGCCTGTGCCGTCAGCTCGGCAGCCAGGTGGAGGCCCAGCGGCTGATCCATAACCTGGCCTACCTGGCCCTCCATCGGGGCGAGCGCGATCAGGCCCACGCAGGCTTCGCCGCCAGCCTCGCGGGCTTCCGGCAGGCCGGCCAGCAGCGCGGTCATGCCGAGTCGGTCGCCGGGCTGGCCTGCGTCGCCGCGCACCTGGATCAGGCCGGGCGCGCCGCACGCCTGTGGGGCGCGGCCGACGCGGCACACACGGATATCGGCACCGCCCCCTGGCCGGTCGACCGGGCCGAGCGCACGCGCTATGAACGCCTGGCCCGCACACAGCTTGGCGATGCCGCATACGCGGCGGCCTACACCGCCGGCGCTGCCCTCACCCTCGATCAGGCTGTCGCTGAGGCACTGATCGTGTAGCATCGTTTGCTATGACAACGTGGGTTTGCCGGTAAATTCACGGAGCGCTCACAAAATCTCTCGTGCCGCCATCCTGTCGCCAGTTTGTCGCCATCGCCTTGCTATCCTGCTGGCATCGAGCAGCACGTCATTATGCAAGGAGGCCCCCGATGATCGTCGTCCGCAGCACCTTTCGGGCACGCCAGGGCCACATTCGCAGCATGGTGGAAGCCATGAAGCAGACCACCGCCAACGCTCCAGACCGACCACGCATCCTCACTGAGCTGAGCGGCCCGATGAACACCATGATCATGGAGAGTCGCCACGCCAGCCTGGCGGCCTACGAGCAGTGGCGTGCTGCCATGTTTCAGAGCAGCGAGTTCCAGGGCGGCCAGGACTCGATGAACATCTGGCTGGAGTCGGGCTCAACCGAATTCTACACAATCGAGCAGGAGTGAGGTTGAGCTTCTGCCAGTACAAACGCACACGGGCGGCCCCGCAGGGCCGCCCGTGTGCATTCCTGTAATTTGTGTTACGCGCCGAGCGGTTCGGCCGGGCGGGGTTGGCCAATTTCGATCGTCTCGCGGCGGGTGAACACCAGCGATTTGCCGTCTTCGCCAAGATCCACGATCACCGTGTCGCCCGCGCGGTAGGTGTTGCGCAGCAACTCGCGCGAGAGCGGTGTCTCGACCAGCCGCTGGATGGTGCGGCGTAGCGGCCGCGCACCATATGCCGGGTTGTAGCCTTCGCGCACGATGTACCCACGCGCCGCGGCCGTCAGTTCGAGCGCAATTTGCTGCTCGCGCAGCCGCTCGGCCACTTCGAGCGCCAGCAGATCGATGATCCGGGTCAGGTCGATCTCGGTGAGCGCGTGGAACACCACGATCTCGTCGATCCGGTTGAGGAACTCGGGCCGGAACGCCGCACGCAATGCCTCGTTGACGCGCTCCTTGGCCGCCTCCTGCGCATTGCGCGGCAGCTCGCGCACCAGCCCGATGCCCTGCTGCCGCACGTGCTCGGTACCGACGTTCGAGGTCATGATCACGACCGTATTACGGAAATCGACCGTGCGCCCCTGGCCGTCCGTCAGGCGCCCGTCATCGAGCAACTGCAACAGCGTGTTGAAGACATCCGGGTGCGCCTTCTCGATTTCGTCGAACAACACCACTTGGTACGGGCGGCGGCGGATGCTCTCGGTCAGCTGGCCGGCCTCATCGTAACCCACGTATCCCGGCGGCGCGCCGATCAGGCGGCTGACGGTGTGGCGCTCCTGGAACTCCGACATGTCGACGCGTGTCATCGCGTCTTCGCTGTCGAACAGGAACTCGGCGAGCGACTTGGCGAGCTCGGTCTTGCCGACACCCGTGGGGCCAACAAAGATAAACGAACCGATCGGGCGCTTCGGGTCGCGCAGGCCGCTGCGTGCGCGCCGGATCGCATCCGAGAGCGCGACGATCGCCTCGTGCTGGCCGATCACACGCTCGTGCAGGCGCGCTTCCATGTCGTTCAGCTTCTCGCGCTCGGTCTCGATCATGCGCTGCACCGGCACGCCAGTCCAGCTCGAAACTACTGCCGCCACGTCCTCTTCATCCACGATCTCGTCGAGGTTTGCGGTTGCGAGCCACTCGGTACGCGCGGATGCAAACGCATTCTCGACGGCCAGGTAGCGGGCGCGCAGGGTAGCGGCGCGCTCGTAATCGCGGCGCTGGCCCGATTCTTCTTCCTCGACGCGCAACTTGGCGAGCTCGTTCTCCTGCTCGCGGAGCGCGGGTGGCATCGCATAGATATCCAGCCGCAGCTTGGCCGAGGCTTCGTCGATCAGGTCGATCGCTTTGTCTGGCAGGAACCGATCCTGGATGTAGCGGCTCGAGAGCTTGGCGGCGGCGGTGATCGCCTCATCGCTGATCGTCAGCGCGTGATGCTCTTCGTAGCGTTTGCGCAGGCCACGCAACATCAGGATCGTCGTCTCGACATCGGGCTCTTCGACATACACCGGGCTGAAGCGGCGCTCGAGCGCGGCATCTTTTTCGATGTGTTTGCGGTACTCGTCGATCGTCGTCGCACCGATGACCTGCACCTCGCCACGCGCCAGGGCGGGCTTGAGCATATTGCTGGCATCGATCGAGCCGACCGCCGCGCCCGCGCCGACCACGGTGTGGAGTTCGTCGATAAACAGAATAATTTTACCCTGGCTCGAACGTACCTCGTCCATCACGGCTTTGAGCCGCTCTTCGAATTCGCCACGAAATTTGCTGCCGGCGACCATGCCGGCCAGATCGAGCGAAAGCAGCCGACGGCCGCGCAGCGGCTGTGGCACATCGCCCGCGATGATCTGCTGCGCCAGCCCCTCGACGATCGCCGTCTTGCCGACGCCCGTCTCGCCCACCAGCACCGGGTTGTTTTTGGTGCGGCGGCAGATGATGCGGAGCACGCGCGCCACTTCGGCATCGCGGCCAATCACCGGATCGAGCTTGCCAAGTTCTGCCAGTTCGGTCAGATCGGTGCTGTACTTGGTGAGGCTCTCGTAGCGGCCCTCAGCTCCGGGGTTATCCGAGCGCTGGGTGCCGCGAATATCCATCAGCGCCTGATAGATGCGCTCCTGGTCGATACCAAAACTGTTGAGAATGCGCGATGATGCGCCTTCGCGCTCGCCGCTGATCGCAAACAGCAGATGCTCGATGCCGACATACTGGTCCGTCAGGCGTGCGGCCTCTTCTTCGGCGCGCTTCACCAGCCGCTGAGTGCGCGGTGTGATGTAGACCTGATTACCGTAGCCGTACTGGCCATAAACCTTGGGGGATTTTTCAAGCTCGCGCTCGACACGCTGACCGACCATGTCGGAGTCGACGCCGAGGCGGTTGATCGCCCGCGCCGAGAGCCCATCGCGCTGGCGCAACATGGCGAGAAAAATATGTTCAACATCGAGCTGCGTATGGTGCTGCTCGTGCATAATCTCTTGAGCTTCCTGAAACGCTTCCTGTGCTTTTTCGGTGAAACGTTCGAGTCGCATGCGGTGTCCTCCGGTATGCCCCGCTGCGCGGGTGACTGTGCAGGCAGTATAGCATATCCATTTCTGATTACACCCCACTTTTCGGCTAGCTGTACATGCGGTGTGTTAGATCGCGGGTAGGGGTGCAGCCCGCTGCGCCCCTACTCGCGTCGCCGTTAGCCGAGTACCTGCACGATCTGTTGCTCGGTCAGATCGTACGCGCCCTCACCGATGCGCGTGTAGATGATCTGCCCCTGCTGGTTGAGCAGGTACATTGCAGGCCAGTAACGGTTGCTGTATGCGCGCCAGATCGCGAAATCGTTGTCCTGTACCACTGGCCAGCCGATCTGCGCCTCCTGCACCGCCTGTTGTACATTTGCGAGCTCGTGTTCACGTTGAAACTCAGGGCTATGCACGCCGATGATCACAAAATCCTGTGTACGGTATTTGGCCCACCAGTCGCGCAATGCGGGCGTCACGTTCTGGCAGTTGTAGCAGGTATACGTCCAGAATTCGACAAGCACCACCTTGCCACGCAGCCCGGCGAGCGTCAGCGGTTCGCTGTTGATCCACGCCTGACCGCCGAGCAATTCGGGGGCCTGCGGCCAGGCGGGTGTGGCGGCGGTCACGGTGGACGTGGGAGATGGCAGGGGAACCGCAACAGCTTGCGTCTGTACCGGCGCGGGTGATGCGGAGGATCCGACCACCGGGGATGCGGGCGCATCTGTATGGCCAGAGCGTGCTTCGGTCGTGCAGCCGGTGAGCGCAGCGAGCACCGCAGCAGAGATGCCGGTGAAGCGACGGCGGTCTAGCATATGTGTTCTCCTCGTAATTCATGGTGGTCTGCTACCAGCATAATCGCTGCCGCTTGCACAGATCTTACGCAATACGAAACGGACGCAGACACTCATGATTGAAAATGACAGATTTGTCAGTACAATGGATACACTGCAACGGAGCAGGCTTCAGATAGGAGGGACCAGCGATGGACCTTATCATTCGCGCCCACGGGAACAAGCTGAGCGAGCGTCAGCGCAATCTGATCGCCGAGAAGCTAGCACGCCTCGATCGCTATGTCGATGGTGAGACACGCGCGACGGTCGAGTTGACCGAGCAGCCCAACCACCACGACGCGCCACATCGCGTGCAGGTGACGCTCCAGGGCCAGCGTGGCATGCTGGTGCGTGCCGAGCGTCGCGGTAGCGAGATGCAGAGTACACTCGACGAGGTAGCCGATACGCTTCAGCGTCAGATCAAGCGCTACAAGGAGAAGCACTGGCACGGCACCCACCTGCGCCGCCCGGCCCCCGCCCCGCTCGATGCGCCGCAAATCAGCGAGATCGATGCCACGCAGGGGCCACAGATCGTGCGTAGCAAGGCCTTCAACCTCAAGCCGATGAGCGATGCAGAGGCGCTCGAACAGATGGAGTTGCTCGAGCACGATTTCTTTATTTATCGTGACGCCGATACGCTCAATGTGCAGGTGCTCTATCGGCGGCGCAACGGCAACTATGGGCTGATCGTCGCCGATGCGGCCGAAAAGCCGTAGCGTTGGGTTCTGCGACCCAGCCGTAGATCAGCCATACGGGCGGGTCGCAGACCCGCCCATCAATGAGGTACATATCGTGTGCAGCATTCTTGCGAGTAGCATCCTCGCGCTTGTCCTCGCCGGTTGCGGCAATATCAGCTCGTTGCCGGGTGCAGATATGGTGGCGACCGAAGCCGCTGCCGCACAGCAGACGGCAGTGAGCGCGGCCGGGGCGCTGATGCCGACGATCGAGGCGGCTGCAGCTGCGGCACAGGGTACGGCGGCGGCGCTCCAGCCCACGCGCGCCGCGGCGCGCGCTACCACGCTGGCTGCGCCCGCGCCACCCGATGACCCACAACTGCGGGCGACGGTCGATGCGGTGCTCGGTCGCCTGCCCACCGATGTCCAGTCGCTCGAAGCAACGGCGCGCGCTGCGGCTCCCACGGTGCAGAGCGGTCTCGCCGGTGCCCGCGAGACCGCCGAGGCGTTGGTGGCGCTGCAACGCGCGCCGTTCCCCGAGGATATTCCGCGCCCTCCCGATCGACAGAATGAGGTACGAATCGCGAATCGGCTGGTGTTCTCGGTGGTGCAGCCACTCGAGGATGTGGTTGCGTTCTATAACGAGGCGATGCCGCGCAACGGCTGGCGCGAGACAAACGATACCCTGCGCGTGCCGCGACTGGCGCGCATCAGCTACACCCAGGGCGACCGGCGCGTCGATCTGTCGATCGCAAGCCCGCGCGAGGGGACGATCGTCGATATCACCTATACTCCATAATAACGTTGAATCGTGCGCAGCTGCTGCTCCGTGAGCGAATACCCGCTCCATCGCGTCTTCGGTGTATGCTCCATAATAACGTTGAATCGTGCGCAACTGCTGCCCCCCCTCTCCCGTTCTGGGAGAGGGGTGAGGGTGAGGGGTTGTGGGGGTGAGGGAAAAGCTCCGCAGGCTACCTGGGATTGCTCCAGGCTACTCGTCGCGGATCGGGCCGCGTGCGGCCTTGATCGTGCTACGTTGCCGTTTACTCTCGATCCGCCGTGTGCGTGCTGCACGACTTGGGCGCGTCGCGATGCGTGGCTCGGTCACCACATTTGCCGCTGCCAGCCGCGCGGCGAGCCGCGCGTAGGCCATCTCGCGGTTTGCCGATTGTGAGCGGCGCTCGGTGGCGGTCACCGTTGTCGCGCTCGGCCGATGATACAAACGCACGCCAGTCGCAACCTTGTTGCGGTTCTGGCCGCCTGGCCCACCCGCCACAAAGAAGGTGATATCACAATCGCGTTCGAGCTGCTCGCGCGCCGTACGCTCAACCGGCGCGTCATCGTATTCGCTCATGATCCGGCGCTCCTACATTGACCGCTGTTCGAGCAGATCCCAGCGGTTGCCATACAGATCGGCAAAGACTACCACATGGCCATAGTGCTCGGCGCGCGGCTGCGCGGTAAACTGCACGCCGCGCGCCACCAGCGCCTGGTAATCGGCCCAGAAATCATCGCTGGAGAGGAAGAACGCCACGCGCCCGCCGGTCTGATCGCCGATGCGCGCCTGCTGCACCGGGGTGGCCGCGCGCGCCAGCAGCAACGCGGTGCCGCCGCCGGGCGGGCCGACGCGCACCCAGCGTTTTTCGCCACCCAGCGCGCTGTCTTCCAGTAGCACAAAGCCCAGCACACGCGTATAGTAGGCGATCGCCTCATCGTACTCGCGCACCACCAGCGTGATATGGCCAAGCATAGTTGCCATAGACCAATCCTCTATCGTGCGCGGCCGTTACCGAGCGATTTGCGTAGCCAACAGCGCGGCGAATGCGGCCGGGCGCTCGATGTAGGGTGTATGCCCGACATCATCCATCACCACCTCGCGGTAGCTGCCGCCCTGCGCGGCGTACTGCGCGAGCACTGCGCGTGTCTGCGCGACCATCGGTTGCGGCGGGTAGACATCTGCACCGGGCCAACCAGGAACAAAGCCCAGGCTGCCAAGCGTACCAAACTCGAAGAACGAACTATCCGACACAATTGCATCATCTGCGCCACGTACCCACAGCACCGGTGGCTTGTGGGTTGCTGCGAGTAACTGTACGACGGTATCGCCGACGTACAGCGGCGCGAGCGCGTTGATTGGCCCGAATGTACCAGGAGCGATACCCGGCCAGTTCTCCGAAGCAACAGAATCGCCGGGGTAGCGTTCAGGGCCGATCTTCTCGCTCAAGAGTGACGAAAGCAGGTCTTCCTCACGTGCGGGAACAAACGGCGGCTTCCAGTAGAAGCTGTTCATTACTACTCGCGGTGAGGCCTGCGGGTTATCGCTGCCACGGTTTTGTTCGCCCATCAGGCGCACAAACTCGGGGTTGACCGTGCCACCGCCCGAGCCCGCACCATCGGTGTAACACAATTGCCCGTCTTCGCCGCTGCTGCCGCCAAACCCGTAGGGTGAGCCGGGTGCCGCCAGCGTGACGCTCAGCAGCCGCTCGCTGGCGACCGCCAGCAGCCCCCAGATCACGGCACCACCCAACGAATGCCCGACGACGTGGAAGCGCGGCGCATCCAGCGTATCCATCAGCGTCAGCAAGTCATCGACCCAGTCACCCACACCGCGCGTCGCGTCAATCAGCAGGTCTTCGGTATCGCCATAGCCGCGCAGGTCGGGGGCGATCGCACGGTAGCCAGCAGGTAACAGCAGCATTTGCTCTTCCCAGAACGTTGCGGAGGAGGCATTGCCGTGTACAAACAACACGGGTGTGCCGCCTGCTTCTCCTGATGACAGGACGTGGGTTTTGAGGCGTGCGGTGGCGATGGTCTGTGATTCGATGCCAGGAAGCGTGGGAATCGTGCTCACGCGGCGTTCCTTTCTGTAACAATCCAGCCGGGTTGCCTCCAAATGGGCTGCCCGACACGTCTTTCACTGGGCTGATTGGTGAAGAAACGTGACCAGCGCCGCCGCGCAGGCTGCCGCCCCCGCACCATAAAGCATCGTTGCGTGATTACCGGGTACCTCGATCGTGCGGCAATCCCG
>JAYUYF010000413.1:0-1526 GCA_043752605.1 Roseiflexaceae bacterium | reverse complement strand
GCAGCGAGTCGCGTAGAAGATGCCAGGCATGTTATCTGGCATCGCTGATCGTAGTGATTGCGGAGGTGAGGATGATGCGGGCGGCGAAGAATCGGCGTCAAACCCGTCGGGTCTGGGTTGGCGGCGGTTGTCGTTCGCGCGCCTGCCAGACCCGAAGGGTTTTCTTCACCGCACCAGCCGCGCACGCAACGCAGCGATCTTCGCGGTGAACTCGGCGATCTCATCGAGCTGCTGCTTGGTGGCCGCACTGCCGAGCGTGGCCGCCTGCGTCTCACGGATCTGTACGTAGTCGACAAGCAGGTCGATCAGGTGCTGCAGGTGCGCCGGGTCGTTGAGCGCCGGGTCGCGCAGTGGAGGTGTGAGGGAGACGGGTGTTGGCGTAGCGGCCGCTGTGCCGATTACGACCTGCTCGTTATCTTCCATCTTCGATTTGCCCGACGCCTTCATACTGAGCACAACTGGCCCGGCGGCCTGCTCGACACGCTGGCGGTTGCGGCGCATCTCGGCCTCGTCGCTCGTCTCCATTGTCAGCTGGACGCTGGCAATCTGCTGCTGCAGGCCGCGCTGGAACTCCGCCCAATCGGCAGGGGGCGTGATGAGCGCCTGCTGGATCGACGCGGCGATCTGCGCGGCCACCCCGCCGCTCGCGTTGAGGCCAGCGCCAATGTGCTGTGCCAGCGCAGTGCGCTCACTGGCGGGCAAGGCTTGCGCAAGGTCGGGCGCAGCAGCAACCAGCGCCTGGGCAAGGAAGCGCTTGATCTGTGGGTCGCCAGCCTTCAGCCCCTGTTCGATGATCTCGGCGCGCTGCTCGTCGTCGAGATTGGGCTTAATCAAATCGTAGACTGCCGACGAGCCAATGTTGGTGGCCAGCGCCAGCAGCACACCGCCGAGTGCGCCGGTCATCAGCGGCAGCCCGGCCACCGCCGCGCCGATCGCGGCCCCACTGAGGATGCAGACCGTCCAGAGCGGTGCCGCACGCAGCGCGGTGCGTGGGGCGAGCAGCGGGGCGAGGCGGTCGGTGAGTGTCGGTGTACTCATGGGATATGCTCCTTCAAAAAATCCACGCGATCGGGGCTGTGCCCCGAACCCCCCCGCTGACGCTGCCAGAAACCCTTGCCACCCGAGCAGCAGATCAGCATTCAGAAACCAGGATTCAGGAGCCGCTGTCGCACGCAAGAGACCACACAATCCGAAATCCCAGGCCGAAGATCCAGTCGTACGGATCGTACCCGAACCGGGCATCAGGACAAATGTCCGCCATCATCAACGTATCCCGCATAAGTGAGCAACACGCCTGCTTTACGTGTAAAGTCTTTTTCCGCCCTCACCTGATCATCTTTCTTGTACGGCGTGGCGAGCCACTCCATTACGTTGCCCGCCAGATCATCGGCACCGCATGCCGCACGTCCACGCGGGAAACAGCCGACGGGCGATGGTGCGCCGATCCGGGTATCACGGTAATTCGCGTGCTCAGGTGTGGGATCATCCTTCCCCCATGGGTAGCGCCGCTGGTCGGTGCCACGCGC
>JAYUYF010000412.1:0-4168 GCA_043752605.1 Roseiflexaceae bacterium | reverse complement strand
AGGTGCGCCAGTGGCCGGATGCCCAGAATTCCCTCGACCACCAGTTGCATGTAGATCGCGGCGCTCCAGAGCTGGATAAAACACATGCCCTGCGGGATCAACTCTTTGAACGTACCCGGTGTGCCGTGTTGGGCCGTCACTGCAATATTGCGCGTCAGTTGCAGACCCAGGTCACTCTTGCCATGCGCAAACGCCGCCAGCGCCAGCAATCCGGTCGGCAGCGTCCAGACGCGCTCTTCGCGCAGCTGCGTGTGTACCAGACCCCATTCGTTGACGTAATTATCGACGAGGTTATCCAGCACGCGGGTGGCGCGCTCCGGCGATGTGATCCCGAGCTGGAGTGGTACAACCTGCGTCCAGTGGCCATCGTGCTGGAGCGTGCCGTTGAGGTGCATCGAGTCACCGTACTGCTCGGCTCCGGCAATCCACCAGTCGCGTTCGAGCGCCGCCGCGATGCGAATCGCCTGGGCGTGGTGGGCATCGGCTTCGGCATCGCCCAGTGCGGCCGCCATGTCCCCCAGTGCACGGAAGCCCGCTGCGGCATACGCGGCACTATCGAGCTTGCGCGGCCCCATACCAAATCGCTCGACCATGCCATCGCCGATCGGGAATGGCAGCCCGGCGATTGCGGGCAGCAATTCGGCCATGCCCTCGCGGCACACCGGGTAAACTTCGCGCAAAAAGGCGAGATCACCCGACCAGCGCACAAAATCCCAGCAGGCGATCGCGTGCTGCGGTGTCTCTTGCACATTACCCGGGTGAAACACGCGTCCGCCCGGCACGATCTCGTGTGGCACGCGCCCGCAGCCCGCACGTGCGTAGCGCGTCAGCGTCAACAGCGCGGCACGCATCGTCGCACCGTGACCGGCGATCAGCGCACCCGGCACACTGTAGGCGGTATCGCAGCCAAACAGGTTGGGGAACTCGGGCAGCCCACCCAGAAAGTGCGCGCCCACACCCGCGTACTCGGCGCTCAGCAGCACCAGATTCGCCTGCGCGATCGCGACATCACGCGTCAGGCCTTCGTCGTCGGCCACAATCTGCGGGCTGCCATCGGTCACAATCGGCGCATAACGCGTGCCGAGCAGGGCTTCAGCCGCAGCCGCACCACCGCTATGGCCACCGGCCAGCTGCCAGGTGAGGGTAAACTGTTCACCCGGCGCGAGATCGAGCGCGTAGCCAAAGACCGCATCTGTAGCCACACCCGCCGCGATAAGCGCGACATCAGCCGGCACAACCGGTGAGCCGCACGCGAGACCCCAGCCGATGTTGGCGTCATCCGTGCCGGAGACCACGCCATTGTGTACGGTATACTGCGCGTTGCCCGCGTGCAGCCCGGCAAACCACGCGCCGGTAAAGCGCAACCGCGCCACCAGGCGCACCATGCCGCGCCATTGATCGGCGCTCTCGTTGGTCACACTCAGCCGCAGCGTCAGCACCGGCGCATCGGCCGCCACCGAATCATCGCGGCCGAGCGCCAGATTACCCGAGCGCCAGGCCCACGTCACACCGTCTGGCCGATCCTCAAATGCGGCCTCACTGGCGGGCGACGCGACGCTCGCAGCGTCTTCGATCGCGACCAGCACACCATCTGCCAGCCGCAATGGGTGTGCCCACACCCCGCCCATCAGCCCGCGCAGGTGCTCCTCGCCGAGTGGTGCCAGGGCACCCGAGGCAACCCCAAGTACATACATCCGCCGCCCACCGATGATGTACGGTACACTGCCGGGGCTCTCGGCGCGGCACGGGATGACGTGCGAACCGTGGCTGTAGTGGCGCTGCGCGATCTGCATGGCTGCTCCTGTGGAAAATCGTTCGGGTGGCTATGATAGCAGATTTTGCGGGGATGCAAATCGACGCAGGAAGAGCCGATGTTAACTACCGGGCTCTGCGCCTGCGGTACACTATCCGGGTTCGTGCCCCTCTCCCACAACGGGCGAGGGGCGAGGGCGAGGCAAACCTACTTCTTCTTCTGGCTCTTGCCCGCGATCTGCGCTGCCGTGCTGGCGCGCGTGGGCGCTGGAGTCACGGGTGCGCCTGCGGCCTTTTGCTGCAAGATCGCCAGGATCTCTGTTTCGGGCCGGTCGGCGTGGCATGCCTTAAACTTTTTGCCGCTACCACACGGGCACAGATCGTTGCGGCCCGGCAACTGGACGCGGTTCACCACCGTGCGCGGCGCGCTGGTGCTGGTGAGCTTCGGGCCACTGCGCGGGGCAGCGCCCTGTGGCCTGCGCGCGCCACTGACGGGCTGTGCAGGTGCAACCGACTCATCTGGTACCGCCGAGACCTGCGCGGCCGCCAGCCGCCGCTCCTGCTCGAGTTGTGCCTGGCGTAGCGCATCTTCATACTGGAAGGAAATCGGCAAGATCGAATAGACGATATCGCGCTGGATATTGCCTTTCAGCTCTTCAAACATGCTGTAGGCGTTGCGCTGGTACTCGATCAGCGGGTCGCGCTGGGCGATCGCCTGCAACCCGATCTCCTGGCGCAGATCTTCCATACCCGTGAGATAATCGATCCACTGGCGGTCGATCGTCGAGAGCAGCATCCGTTGTTCGATATAGCGCATATTTTGCGGCGTGATCGCGGCCTCGCGTGTGGCATAGGCCTCTTCGACGCCAGCGTGCAGCTCATCGACGATCTCATCGTGTGCGAGCGCGGCCAACTCGTCGGGATCGACCTTGCTGAGCGGGTTGATACTTTTGTAGGTGCGTACCAGCGCATCGATATCCCAGTCCTCAGGGTTGTGCGATCCGGCCGGCACGTGCTTGTCCACCAGCTCGTCGACCTCGCTCGCCAGCATATCGAGCACGCGTTCGCGCATCTCCTCACCCTCGAGGATCGAGCGCCGGTCGGCGTAGATCACGGTACGCTGCTTATTCATCACGTTGTCGAATTCGACGGTGTGCTTGCGCATATCAAAGTTGTAGCCTTCGACCCGTGTCTGCGCGCCTTCGATCGAGCGATTGATCAGACCCGCCTCGATCGGCACATTATCGTCCACGCCCAGCCGCTCCATCAGCCCTTTGACGCGCTCCATCGGGCCAAAGCGCCGCATGAGTTCGTCTTCGAGCGAGAGATAAAAGCGTGATGTGCCCGGATCACCCTGGCGGCCAGCGCGACCACGCAGCTGGTTGTCGATGCGGCGCGCTTCGTGGCGCTCGGTGCCGATGATATGCAGCCCGCCGAGTGCGACGATCGCCTGATGCTCGACCTCGGTGCGGCGTTCAGCTTCTCTCAGCGCCGATTCGCGTTGCTCCAGAGTGGCGTCGACGATCGTAAGACCTTGCTCCTCGAGAATATCCTCCACCAGCCCGTCGGGGTTGCCACCGAGCAAAATGTCGGTACCACGACCTGCCATGTTGGTGGCGATCGTCACCGCCCCTTTGCGGCCGGCCTGCGCTACGATGCGCGCCTCACTCTCGTGATATTTGGCGTTGAGCACGCTGTGGGTGATATTGTTTGCATTGAGCAGCGCGCTCAGCCGCTCGGACGTATCGACCGACGTGGTACCGATCAGGATCGGGCGACCGGTGACGTGCACCTCGTTGACCTCGGTCACCACCGCCTGAAATTTGGCCAGCTCCGAGCGAAAGATCTGGTCGTCCAGGTCTTTGCGCACCATATTACGGTGCGTCGGGATCGGCACAATCTCAAGATCGTAGATCTTGCCAAACTCCTCACGCTCGGTGAGCGCGGTACCGGTCATGCCGGCCAGCTTGTCGAACATACGGAAGAAATTCTGGAATGTGATCGTCGCCATCGTCACGTTTTCCTGGCGCAGCGCCACACCTTCCTTGGCCTCGACGGCCTGGTGCAAGCCATCGCTCCAGCGGCGGCCAGCCATCTTGCGCCCGGTAAACTCATCGACGATCACAATCTCGCCATCGCCCTCGATGATATACTCTTTATCGCGGTGATAGAGGTACTGCGCTTTGAGCGCATTGTCGAGGAAGTGCGTCAGCTGGTAGTTTTTGGGGTCGTACAGGCTCTCTTCGTCGGGGATGCGTAGCAGACGCTCGACGCGCCGAATGCCAGCATCGGTGAGCTGGATACCCTTGCTGCGCGGGTCGATCATAAAATCGCCGTCGGGCTCGATCATGTCCTTTTTGGCCTGATCGGGCGTCGTGCTGCTGAGCGTCAGCCCGCGCACCAGGCTGGCGAAGCG
>JAYUYF010000411.1:0-4168 GCA_043752605.1 Roseiflexaceae bacterium | reverse complement strand
AAATTGGCAAATAGCACCGTGGCCCACAACCATGCCGCGATCGTCAGCACAAAGCTGGCCGATTCGGGTACCTGGCCGAGCAGCGCGCGCACCGCGATGATCGTGGTGAGCAGCGCGCCGATCAGCACGACAAACATCACCGGGTTGCGCAGCTGGACACGCGGATCCAGCTTGCGAAAAGCATCACCCAGCGCACGACGGACGATCGGTCCATCAAACAGCGGGCGCGATTGCGTTTGGACGGTCATGTGTATACTCCAATACATTCGTGACCGGGTGACCGGGTGACCGGGCGACAAGCTGACCGGGTGACCGGGTGACCGGGTGACCGGGTGACCGGGTGACCGGGTGACCGGGTGACCGGGTGACCGGGTGATGATATCGTATGCGCACACCGTGTCACCATATCATGCTGTCACCTTGTCACCGTCTCACCTTGTCACGGTTCACTGCACCATCAATAACTGTTCGACAAACGGCCCGAGCGCCAGCGCCGGGATGAAGCTCAGCGCGCCGACGATCAGCACAACACCGATCAGCAGCACGACAAACAGCGGCGTGTGCGTGGGCAGCGTACCGGGGCCGGGCTGCGCTGCTTTTTTGCGCGCCATCGAGCCGCCGATCGCCAGCACCAGTACCATCGGGCCAAAGCGGGCGATCCACATCGCCACCGCGCCCAGCATGTTGTAAAACGGATTTTGGCACCCAGGCCAGCAAACGCACTGCCGTTGTTGTTTGCCATCGATGAGAACGCGTACAGCACTTCGCTGAAGCCGTGCGCGCCCGGATTGTAGATCGAGGTGTATGCGACGCCCGCTTCATACAATGCACCACGCCCCTCGGGGAGCGCCACCGCCAACGCGGTGCAGCCGAGCACGACGACCGTCGGCAGCAGGATCGCGAGCGACGCCATTTTCATCTCGTACACTTCGACCTTCTTGCCCAGATACTCCGGCGCACGGCCGACCATCAGCCCCGCCACAAACACCGTGATGATCACAAACACCAGCAGGCCATACAGCCCCGAGCCAATGCCACCAAACACGACTTCGCCGAGCTGCATCAGCCACATCGGCGCAAAGCCACCCAGCGGCGTGAAGCTATCGTGCATCGAATTGACCGCACCATTCGAGGTCGCCGTCGTGATCACGGCCCAGAGCGCCGAATTGACGATCCCGAAGCGCGCCTCTTTGCCCTCCATGTTGCCACCCGGCTGCGTGTCACTCGCCATCAGGTTCGCCCCGGCAGCGCTGAGCTGTGGCGTACCCGCCTGCTCGGCACCAACCGTGACCGCCAGCAGCGGCACCAGGATCAGCGTCATCGCCGCGAAGACCGCCCAGCCCTGGCGCATATCGCCGACCATCCTGCCAAACGTGAGGCAAAATGCGGCGGGCAGCAGAATGATACCGAGCACCTGCAACAGATTGCTCAGCGGCGTCGGGTTCTCGAGCGGATGCGCCGAGTTGACATTGTAGAAACCACCACCGTTGCTGCCGAGTTGCTTGATCGCCACCTGCGAAGCCGCCGGCCCGAGCGGGATCGTCTGCTCGCTGATGGTCGTCGTCGTGCCATCGTCAGCTGTGAGCGCCTGCGGCTCAACGAGCGTCACCGTGCGCGCGCCATCAAAGGTCTGCACGACACCCTGCGAGACCAGTGCCAGCGCCAGAATCAACGCCAGCGGCAGCAGAATATAGAGCGTCGAGCGCGTCATATCGACCCAGAAATTACCAATGGTATTCGCTTCGCGCCGCGCCAGACCGCGCACCAGCGCGACAAGGACGGCCATACCGGTGGCAGCCGAGACAAAATTTTGTACCGTCAGGCCGAGCATCTGCGTCAGATAGCCCATCGTTACTTCGCCGCCGTACCCCTGCCAGTTGGTGTTTGTCACAAAACTGATGGCGGTATTGAACGACGAATCGGGCGTGACCGCGCCGAGCAGCTGCGGATTGAGCGGCAGGCTCGCCTGCGCACGCTGGAGAAAATACACCACCAGCACGCCGAGCACGTTGAAGATCAGCGCGGCAAACGCATAGGTCCGCCACGACATCTCGCTCTCGGCGCGCACACCTGCCAGCCGGTAGAACACACGCTCGAGCGGCCCCAGCACGCGATCGATACCGATCGGCTTACCTTCATAGACACGCGCCATATACAACCCGACTGGCCGCACCAGCGCGAGCACGATCAGGCCAAACAACCCGAGTTGCAGGTAGCCATTGAGCGTCATGAAAACCTCTCAGGCGCGAGCAGCGCAACAAACAGATACACCGTCAAAATCACTGCGGCGATGCCGCCCAGCCACGCTTCAAACGCCATCTTCGCCCCCCCGCAACCGGTCGCACAGCATAATCAAGCCCCACGTCAGCACCGCGAGCAGCGCCAGCGTACCCAGCGTTATCAGATCATTCACACACATCTCCCTTTCACAGTCGTCGTGCCTCTATTCAACCAGAATGCGTGTCAAAACGGTGTAAGGAGGTGGCGGTGCGGTATAAGGATCGTGTAAAGATTGAGGAGGCAGGCCGCACGAGTCAATCGCGCGGCCACAAAGCGCGCGCCGTCAGGGGTTAATCCAGCCGCTCCAGTTCGCCGTGCTCGATCGCTGCGCGCAGCAGGTGTTTCTGGATCTTGCCGAGCGCGTTGCGCGGGAGCGACCTGGCCACAAACAGGCTGCGTGGTTTCTTGTAGCTCGCCAGGTGCGCGCGGCACCAGGCCGTGAGTTGCGCGGCGGTAAGCGGCATAGTGCAGACCACCACCGCGGCGACATGCTCGCCAAATTCGCGATCGGGGAGGCCGAGCACCGCCGCCTCCTCGACCTGCGGGTGCAGCAGCAGCGCCTCCTCGACCTCACGCGGGTAGATGTTGAAGCCGCCGCTGATGATCAGCTCGCGCGCACGGCCGGTGATTGTATAATAGCCAGCGGCATCACGCCGCCCGAGATCACCCGTCGAGAACCACCTGTCAGCGGTAAACGCCTCGGCCGTCGCATCCGGGCGATTCCAGTAGCCAGCGAACACGTGCGGCCCGCGCACCTGGATCTCGCCGTCGCGCTCGTCGCCCAGCACCTGGCGTGATCGGACATCGACGACCCGCGCCTCCTGTCCAGGAAACGGCATGCCGACCGTGCCGGGGCGACGTTCGCCGTCGCAGGGGTTGGTCAGGTTCATCACGGTCTCGGTCATGCCGTAGCGTTCGAGGATCGGCTGACCCGCGAGCTGCGCAAACTCAGCAAATGTCTGCGGGCTGAGCGGCGCACTCCCCGAGACATACAACCGGATCGGCGGGATGGGTGTACCGCGCCGCGCGGCTTCGTCGATCAGGCGGGTGTACATCGTCGGCACACCAAAAAACATCGTGATCGCAGCCGTCGCCAGCGCGTCCAGCGCATCGGGTGCCACAAAACTGCCGCGCAAATCGACACGCCCGCCGCTCAGGATCGTGCCGTGCAGACCCACACCCAGGCCGTGAATATGAAACAGCGGCAACGTGAGCAGCAGCCGGTCGGTGTTTGTCCAGCGCCATGCGTCGCAGACCGCCGTGCTATTGGCGAACAGATTGGCGTGTGTCAGCATCGCGCCCTTGGCCCGCCCCGTCGTCCCCGACGTATAGCCAATCAGCGCGATGTCGCCCGGTTGCGGTGCATCGTGCGGCAACGCGACCTGTACGCCACCCAGCAGTGTTTCGGCCACCAGCACATCTGCGAGCGCGGGCAACTCGCTGCGCAGCGGTGCGAGTGCCAGCGCACTTTCGCCATCCACCAGCGCCACACGTGCGCCGGAATCCGCGAGAATATGACGTAATTCGAGCGCGCGGTACTGGGTGTTTACCAGTACCACCACCGCTCGCAGCGCCTGGATGCCAAAATAGGCCATCACAAACGCCGGATCGTTCGCGTGCATCAGCGCCACACGGTCGCCCGCCACCACACCGTGTGCTGCCAGCGCCGCCGCGATTTGCCCGGCACCCGCAACGAGTTCGGCGGCAGTGTAGCTGCGGTCGTCAAACGTCAACAGCGGCACGCTGTCAGCGGTGGCACGGTGGGTCAGGGCGGCGAGGATTGTGTCGCTCATCTCGCTTCTCGTGAATTGAAAATGCAGAATTGAAAGCTGAAAATGGGCATCGTCTCCCTCAATGTTTCATCGTACAGTTTTTGTACTTTTCACAA
>JAYUYF010000410.1:0-4173 GCA_043752605.1 Roseiflexaceae bacterium | reverse complement strand
TGCGCGGTCGCTGGCCGATGCCGACGATGGCGTCTTGCTCATCGATGAATCCGCGCTACCAAAACAGGGCCGCCATTCGGCCGGGGTCGCGCCCCAATACGGTGGTGCCCTCGGCAAGGTCTGCACCTGCCAGGTCGGCGTCTTTGTCGGCTATGCATCGACGCGCGGTTATACGCTGCTCGATGGGCAACTGTTTGTGCCGCAGGGGTGGTTTGCCGATGACCACGCCACGTTGCGCGCGGAGGTCGGCCTCCCGGATGATCTGACGTTCCGCACCAAACCCCAGATCGCCGCCCAGTTGCGCGCGGCGCTGGTCGCGCGCGGGAGCGTGCCGGGGCGCTGGGTGGCGACGGATGCCCTGTATGGGAATTCCCCGGCGTTTCGTATGGCGGTGGACGCGCTGGGCAAATGGTATTTTTGTGCGGTCAGTTGCGACCAGTTGGTCTGGCGTCGCACACCTGCGGTGACCGTCCCCGCCTGGTCGGGACGCGGACGCAAACCACAGAAGCCATGCCTGAAGACGCCAACCAACGCCCCCTACCGGGTGGACGAGCTCTGCTGGCGTCTGCCGAAATCGGCATGGACGCGGGTGACCATCAAAGAAGGCACCAAAGGCCCGATTATCGGTGACATCGCGTGCGTGCGCGTGACGGAAGCGCGTGACGGGTTGCCGGGGTCAGCGCTGTGGGTGATTCTGCGGCGCAATCTCGACGACCCGACCAGCGTGAAGTACTCTCTCAGTAACGCGCCCGCGACGCTCCCGCTCCCGGAATTGGCACGGATGTGTGGCATGCGGTGGCCGATTGCGCTCACCTTTGAAGTCAGCAAAGATGAACTGGGGATGGATCACGACGAGACACGCGGTTGGGTGGGCTGGCATCATCACATGGCGCTGGTGATGATCGTCCATCACTTTTTGATCTGGGCACGCCAGTTGCGCTGTGCCAAGGCACCGGCGCTGACGTTGTGTCAGGTGCGATTGCTGATCATCAGCGTCATTCCCCGCCCGTGTTTCGATGCGGCGCGCGCATTGCGCGTGGTCAGGTACTATCAGCAGCGGAATTACGCCGCCTACTGCGCCCATTGTCGATGGAAGCAACGCGATCTGACCCGGATCGCCGAACGTGAGGCCGAAAAACGGCGGCGGTATCCGGGTCGCCCACCCAAATCACCCCTACCGCTCGGCGCACCGTGACCGACTCAGCGTTGTAATACCAGTGAGGTGGCTGGTGGTACTGAACGGAACGGCAATCTACGGTTGCGGCCACGCAACCAGATTGACAACAGTGGGTGTGGATGCTAGTATCGGCAGGGGTAGCTACAGGAAAGGGCAGTATTGGCACAACCCGAGCACATCCTGGTGGTGGACGACGAGGCGAACATCCGCCTAACTCTCTCCACGCTTCTGCGTCGCGTCGGCTACGAGGTTCACACCGCCGAGAGTGGTCGTGAGGCTGTGGCGCTGCTCGAACAGCACGCCTTCGATTTGCTGCTCGTCGATTGCGCATGCCCGAGATGAATGGCATGCAAGTCGTGGCAGAGGCCCGCCAACGCCAGCCTGACCTCGCCGTGATCGTGCTCACCGGGCACGGCTCGCTTGAAACGGCGGTGGAAGGTCTGCATCATGGCATCTTCGACTACCTGCTCAAGACCACCGAGCCCACCCATGTCATCGAGCGCATCCGTGCCGGGCTAGAGCAACGCGCCCAGCAGCGGCGTCAGCGCACCCTGCTCGATGTTGTCAGCGCTGCGGTGCACGAATTACGCAGCGCACCGACAGCAGCCGCGAACGAGACCATTGCCAGTGCGCCGTCGCTCACGGTCGGTGCGCTGCGGCTCAACCCCTGGTTGCAGACGACCACGCTCAACGGGCGCACACTGACACTCACCCCCACCGAGTTCCGCGTGCTGCTCTGTCTGGCCGAGCGTGCCGGAAATATGGTGAGCTACAAGGATCTTGTGCGCAGCGCGCAGAACTACGAGGCCGATGAGCCCGAGGCTGGCGAACTGATCAAGCCGCACATCCACCACCTCCGCCACAAGATCGAACCCGACCCCGCAAGTCCGCGCTACATCCTCAACGTGCGCGGCAAAGGGTACTTGCTCGCCCCGATCGGCGAGTAAGCTTGGATTGTCTCGCTATCTGACCTACGACCAGTGATGCTACCATGGTGTTCGTGGAGCATACGACCATCAGAGGCGAGCAGCTCTTGGTTACATACCGGCAACCGCCGCTGATCGGCGTGATCGATTGTCGAATCGCAACCGAGCGTAGCAACATACATCTCCTGCGCACAACGCCAAATGTATATGCTAGTCTAAATCTGGCTCTCCCGCACCTTGATATTGGTGGCGAACCCTCCTGGGTCATCAGGTGCTTGGCTGGTAGAGACGCGCAAAGGTAGACGGCCGTGTCCGAGCCTTTGGCTCTTCTGCCAGCCATCGAAGCATTCGTACGATGTTGATGATCGCTGCCGCCATCAAATGGGCAAGGTGCGTTTTCGCTTGGCCCAGGTACCGTGATCGGCGCACCTCTGTGGTGCGCACACGTTGGGCCATCGTGCCCGCGATCCCAGCCCGCTTTGCGTACTCGGTCTTGTACCCGTCTGTCTGCTCGCGCTTGCGACCGGCAAGCAACGCTTCATGGTGTGCGTGTGGCCGAACGGTGATGGTACGGCGTGGTGGTGTGGCCCGCGTACATTGCTCCAGCGCCGGGCAGGCCTGGCAGTCGGTCGTCGCGAACGTGATCGTTATCACATCGTTCGTGAACCTGTCGACCGCCGGCGTCCAACTGTTGCTGATCTGTCCCTTCGGGCACACCGCGTGCTGCTGCTCCCAATCAATCGTGAAGTCCCGCGCCGCAAACCCGTCTCCATGCTTTGCTTGCCAGTGATTATCCCCGCGTGTCGGGCCGATACGCTCAATCTTGTACGTTGTCTTGCTGCTGACAAACACGGTTGAGTTCACATACTCTGTGTCTGCAACATGTTTCTCCGGAAGAAGGTGGTGCGCGGAACGTGAGGCGTGGATCGTTTCGGTGACTGCATTATCTGATACGGCGGCATGCGTCGTCTCGACATGCGTAATGACATTGGGCTGGTCATCGCCATATGTTTCCGTTAGATGGACGTTGTAGCCGATCCAATGGGTCTGCCGCTTGGTTGCATAGCGTGCGTCGACATCGTAGGGCGAACGCATGTATCGCCCGGTCGGTGGTGTCGCGTCATTGCTTCGCCAGCGCAACACGTCGTCAACCATCACAAAGTTCTGTATCCAAACGCGTCGCAGGATGTCGACTACCTTTTCCTCTCGGAGAAGAGCGGCCGATGGTTCAGCGGAACGTGCCGTGAAGAGCGCGTGTCCATCACGACCGACCTGCTCCGCCCACTCGGCACGCCGCTCCTGACCCTTCGGCAAGCGGTACTCACGCGCACGAAGCCCATAGCGATCCACCCACGCCGCAGTTGTATGCGCACGAAGCCAGGCCGGGTCAATCGCGGCCAGTGTGTTGCGCGTGTACCGGAGGGTCTCGGTCACGGTCTCCCGCCGGGTCATCGCGCGCATTGCGCCAAGAACGTGTGTCGAGTCGCTGCGTTGCCGACCGCCAGCTTTGCGCAGCCCTCGCGTTTGGGCAAGCGCGAGGATGGCATCAACGATCTGCCGCTCGGCGTTATGCTGCACAAGGCGGCTGCGAAACTCGCTCAGGACGGTGTGGTCAAAACCGCCCTCAGTGAGTTCCAAGCAGAGCAGGTATTTCCAGTCAATGCGGGTGCGTACCGCATCAGCAGCTTGTCAGTCGGTCAAGCCTTCCCAGAATTGGAGCAACGTGACGAGTGCCAAACGAACAGGCGATGCTGCCGGCTGACCCTGTGCGGGAAAGCGGTCAGCGAAGTCGGCATCCGCAAAGAGCATTGCCAGCTCATCGTACATCCGCATCACGAGGTTGCCGTCGGGGAAGATGGCACGAGCAACGCGCGCGGTGTCCTCCGGAACGCAATAGATGGTCTGTGGCTGGAGTGACATCTTATTACATGACACACATGTGTTCGAACGGAGAACACCGCATCAGGACGCGGTAAATCCAGATTGACTGCTGCCCGGTTGTCCCGTAGGATGGTGTCGCCAAACCCCCACCGAGGAGACACCGATGCAGCAGTCGCCCGTATTGTACGC
>JAYUYF010000409.1:0-4174 GCA_043752605.1 Roseiflexaceae bacterium | reverse complement strand
TCGAACTTCCCACGCAGCTTGAAACATATATCGAATACAAGGTTGCCAGCGGTCTCTACAGCAACAGTGCTGAGGTCATTCGCGATGCCTTGCGCCACATGCTGCTGGCCGATGAAGAGGCCAACCGTGTGCTCCGTTTGCGCGCAGCATTGCAGGTAGGCCGCGATGATCTCGACCGTGGCGATACGCGCCGGTATGAGGCTACAACACTTGCGCAGCTTCAGGAGCGTGCGCACGCACGCGACGACGCGCCAGCACCAGAGACGGTAGCCGTAACTCCCGATAGCATTTGACAGCACACGGCGCGCGTGCTAGCCTTACGCGCACAATTGAATAGCCTGCTAGGGGGGCCAGACGAGTCTGGCTGAGAGGGTGGCCCGACGATGCCACCGACCCTTCGAACCTGATCCGATTGATACCGGCGGAGGGAAGCGTACACCATACCGCTTGACCATCTGCTGGTCGGCGGTATTTGTTTTTTGAAAAGGACATCCGATGCGTCGACTGATCGTGCTGCTCGCGATCGTACTGCTGAGCAGCAGCTGTTCTACGATCCCGGCCAGCGGCACCGCCCCATTGCGTGTGCTCACGCACGACAGTTTTGCCGTGAGCGAAACGGTACTCGCCGCGTTCACCCGCGAGACCGGGATCACCATCGAGATCCTCCCGGCGGGTGATGCTGGTGCAGCGCTCAACCGCGCGATCCTGACGCGCGATACGCCGCTGGCGGATGTGCTGTTTGGTGTCGACAACACGTTTCTCGGGCGCGCGCTCGGCAGCGAGTTATTTGCGCCATACGACTCTCCGGCACTCACCAGCTTCCCGCCCGATCTGCGGCTCGATGACACAAACCGGCTGTTGCCCGTCACCATCGGCTATGTAACGATCAATTATGACCGTGCCGAACTTGATCGCCGTGACCTGATGCCGCCCGCCAGCCTGGCCGAGTTGACCGACCCACGCTGGCGCGGGCTACTCGTGGTACAAAACCCGGCTACGTCGTCGCCTGGTCTGGCATTTTTGCTCGCCACAATCGCGACCTTTGGCGAGACAGGAAGCTACACCTGGCGTGACTACTGGCGTGATCTACGCGCCAACGATGTGTTGGTGAGCGAGGGCTGGACAGATGCGTACTACACACAGTTCAGCGGCTCCAGCGGCAAAGGACCACGGCCGCTGGTGGTCTCGTATGCCACCAGTCCGGCCGCCGAGGTGTTCTTCTCGGATGGCAAACTGAGCGAGCCACCGACGGGCAGCATGGCGGCGGGGGCATTCCGGCAGATCGAGTTTATCGGCATCCTGGCGAGCACCCAGCGGCGCAATGATGCCGTACGATTCGTCGATTTTGTGCTCGGGCGCAGCTTCCAGGCAGATATTGCGCTTCAGATGTTTGTGTACCCGGCGCTGCCCGGCGTCGCCACACCCGCGGTCTTCACGCAGTTTGCGCCAATCCCCACCGCAGCCGTGCGCATGGATCCGCAGCAGATCGACGCCGGGCGTGAGGGCTGGATCGCGGAATGGACGACGATCGTGTTGCGCTGAACGATGGGCCGGGGGGCGAGAATTCCCACCCGCCGGCGTGGCGCGGGGGCGGGAATTCCCACCCGCCGGCGTGGCACGGGGGGTGCGGGGGGCGGACGCATGGACGCATGGGCGGACGCGCGGCGGGCGTGGGCGCATGGGCGGACGCATGGGCGCATGGGCGGCGCATGGTCGACGCGGGACGCATGGACGGACGCAGCATGCTGCGTCCCTACGGGATTTGGGATGACCGTTGTTCGTACAATAACGCGTGGTGTGCTGCTGGCATTTGTGGGCGTGTTCTGCTATTTGCCGCTGGCTGCGCTACTGTGGCGTGCGCCGACCGGGTTTGCGCCGTTGGCCGCCGAGGCAGGCTACTACCTGCGCGTGGTCAGCTTCACCGTGGGGCAGGCGCTGGGCTCGACGCTGCTGGCACTACTGGCGGGGTTGCCGTGTGCGTACGTGTTCGCGCGGCTGCAATTTGTGGGGCGGCGCGCGGCACTGGCGATCGTCACGCTGCCGTTTGTGCTGCCCACCGTGGTGGTGGCGGCCGCGCTGCTGGCGCTGGTGCGGCTGGCGGGCGGTACACCAGATGGCGGGCTGGGACTGGTACTCGTGGCGCACACGCTGTACAACTACGGTGTCGTCGCGCGTGTGGTGGGCGCGGGATGGGCCGGGATCGACCCGCAGCTCAGCGCGGCGGCGGCGCTGCTGGGTGCGGGCGGCTGGCGCGGATTTGTGCGCGTGGTATGGCCGCTGTTGCGCCCGGCAATCATCGCCGCCGCGCTGCTGGTGTTTAGCTACACGCTCACCAGCTTTGGCATCATCGTGCTGCTCGGCGATCTGCGCCAGCCGACGGTCGAGGTCGAGATCTACCGCCAGACCGCACAACTGTTGCGCGTCGATGTGGCGGCGGCGCTGGCGCTGCTGCAACTGGTGACAACCGGTGCCGCCACGCTCATCGCCGGCAGGCTGGCGGCGGCACCAGGCAGCAGCCGCCGACCGGCGCGGCGCACGCCGCGCGGCCGTGAGTGGCTCCTGCTGACACTGGTGGGGATGCTGGCGCTGGCGACCTGCATGCCGCTGGCGGCGATGCTGATACGCTCGCTCCAGGATGCCAGCGGTGGGTGGAGTCTTGCTGCCTACACTGGTCTTGCGGAGAACGCACGCGGCGCGGCGTTGTTTGTCGCGCCAACGCGCGCGCTCGCGACCTCGGGCCTGATCGCGCTGGCGGCCAGTGGCGCGGCGCTGGCGCTCGGGCTGGTAGGTGCCAGCTGGCTGGCACACGCGCAGCGCGGCGGTGCGCTTGAGATCGCACTCACGTTGCCGCTCGGCATCTCGGCCGTCACGCTCGGCCTGGGCGCACTGGTGGCCTTCGCGCCGCTGGGCTGGCTGGCGCAGCCGTGGCTGCTGGTGGCGCTGCACGCACTGCTTGCGCTACCCCTGGTAGTGCGCGCGCTGCTACCTGCGGTGACGAGCATTGGCACACGGCTGCGCGAGGCGGCTGCCATGCTAGGTGCCGGGCCGCTGCGAGTCTGGTGGCGCATCGACCTGCCGCTGCTGGCACCTGCGCTACGCGCTGCGGGCGCGCTGGCGGCGGCGCTCTCACTGGGCGAATACGGCGTGGCGGCGCTGCTGGCGCGCCCGGAAACCACCACCGCACCACTGGCGATCGTGCGGCTGCTGGCGCTGCCAGGGGCCGCAAACTACGCGCGTGCCATGGCGCTGGCCACGCTGCTGGCGCTGATCACCGCGCTGCTGGCGCTGGCGATCGATGCGGATGGGGGATGATGGGCGGGGCGGCGCGCGGGGCGGGGGGCGGGGGGCGCGCGCGCGGGCGCGGCGGGTGAGATGTGTAAGGCCGAAGCATTCCTTTGTGCGCTTGACAGCGCACGGGAATGCTCCGGCCCTACGGTTATGGACCGCGCACAAATGGCAATGTGATACGCGGGATCTGCGGCGGCGGGATCTGCGGCGGCGGCGCGACGTTGGTTGATACAATGCGGTACACATTGCCGTTCTGTCCATCGGCCACAAACACCTCGCCGCTGGCACCGACCACGACGCCCGTCGGGCGCCCCCAGGCATTGCCACAACTCTGCGTCGGGCTATCGCGGAACCCGGTGAGGAATGGCTCCGACGACACGGGGACGCCGTTGCGCACGACGATCCGCTGCACTTTGCACTCGCGCGGCACGCTGCTGTTCCAGCTGCCGTGGTAGGCTACGAGCAGATTCCCGCGGTAATCGGCGGGGAATGCGCTCGCGTTGTACTGCGCCATGCCGATCGGAGCCTGGTGCCCGAGATCGGTGAACAGCGCTGGTGTCGAATTTGCACAGCTAAAACTGCCCAGCGGCACGCGCGCGTCGCGCACATCGGCCGTGCCAGCCGGTACTGCGCCGAGCGCCGGCGTGTAGCAGTACGGCCAGCCATAGTGCTTGCCGCGCTCGACATCGATCACGATTTCTTCGGGCGGGGTATCGTTGCCCAGGCCATCGCTGCCGTTGTGATTGGCCCAGAGTTTGCCGCTCGGGGTGAATAAGAAATCGATGCTGTTACGCAGCCCTTCGGCCCAGACCGGCCGCCGCTGAAGGTTGGCATCGGTGGCGAACGGGTTATCGGCGGGGATGCTGCCATCGGTGTTGAAGCGCAT
>JAYUYF010000408.1:0-4175 GCA_043752605.1 Roseiflexaceae bacterium | reverse complement strand
CAGGGCCGTATCCTGCTGTAGTCATCGTCCATGGCGCACACCCCAGCGAGCGTGATCCGTATCGTGGCTTTGCTATGAAGGTATTTGCTCAGCACGGGGTTGCTGCCCTGATCTACGATAAACGCGGTTATGGTCAGTCGTCTGGTAACGCTGATGAAACGAGCCTGTACGATTTGGCTGAGGACACAGCGGCAGCCGTTCGCTACCTGCAGAGCCGCGCCGATATTGACCCCGGGCGGATCGGTCTGCAGGGTGACAGTCAGGCCGGCTGGGTGATTCCGATCGCCGCAGCGCGCACCAGGGATATCGCGTTCATCGTCATGGTGGCGGCTTCGGGGGTTAGCCCTGCGCAGCAGGAAGTGTTCAGCATGGAGCACAAGATCCGCAGCGCGAGACTGTCCGAGCGGGTCGTGGATACAGGTCGGAAGGCGCGCAAGTTGCTGGATGACTATGCGTACGCCGTGTATCAGGGACGCCTACCCGCCACCGATGACCTGCAGGAGGTTATTCGTCTACGCACAGACCATGATCCCGTTCCCGTGCTGGAACAGATCAGCCAGCCCGTGCTGATCATTTTGGGCGAGGCAGACGCGTTCGTTCCGACCAAACACAGCGCGGCGGTGTTTGATACCGTCTTGCGGAAGGCGGGTAATCGCGATTACACCATTATCGTCTATCCCGGAGCCAATCACGGCATCCAGGTGCCGACAACAAACGCTCAGGATGAGACCACCTTTACCTACGTTGACGGTTACCGCGACACTATGACCAGCTGGGTGGTCGCGCATGTGGGGAATGCGGCGGCGGGCAAAGGGCTGCAAGGGCCTGCCGCAGACGAATCAGATGCATTCGGTGCAACAGGCATCTACGGCAGGCCGTCGTGGTACGGTACGGCTACCGTTCAATTGCTACTGATCGCCCTGTTTGCGCTGGTCTTTGGATCGGCATTTTTCGGTTTGACTATCAGCACTCTTGTCTTGCGCCAGGCGCGGCGCGACCAAACGATGCGCGCGCCGGTGGGTTCGCGATACTGGCGTGGAAGCACGCCTACTGGTCGCTGGCCGGACGAATATATTACTCGATGGTCGCGCTGGTGGCGCTGCTCTTTGTGCCATTTCTGAATTATTGGAATATGTTGGGTTTCCAATTATAAAGGCTCAGCAAGATGCCGGTATTCGTCGTGATGTTACCCTCACATCGCCGCGATTGGTGCATTCGTGCCTACATTGAGTATAATATTCCTGTGATAGTTACTTGCTATTGGTGAAGGACGATCGTGATGTTACAAACGTATAAGGCAATCCTGCGCGGCAATCGACTTGAGTGGAACGAGACCGCACCGCAGTCATTGTCTGATGACCAACCTGTCGCTGTACATGTCACAATTCTGGATCAGGAACAGGTGACTCCTGCGCGCACGTCAGGTCAACAAATGGCCGCAATTTTAGCGCACCTTGCGAGCAAGCCGACGCTTGCCTCAATCAGTGATCCAGTTGTGTGGCAGCGTGAGCAACGCGACGAACGAACACTGCCCGGGCGTGAGGACTAAATGCTTATCGACAGCAATATCATCATTTACGCCTCGAAGCCGGAGCACGCTCAACTGCGTCAATTTATTGCTGAAAACTCGCCAGTGGTGTCAGCAGTAAGCTACGTAGAGGTTCTTGGCTTTCATCGACTGAGTGAGGACGAAAAAGAGCTGTTGGAAGCCTTTTTTGCAGCAACTGTCATTCTTCCACTGACGCAACCTGTCCTGAACCAAGCAGTTCTATTACGTCAACAGCGGCGCATGTCACTCGGCGATGCACTTGTTGCAGCTACTGCGCTTGTGAACAACCATAAGGTTGTGACACATAATGTGAAGGACTTCATGGGGATTGACGGTCTTGCAGTATATGACCCGTTGGCTGATGAAGACAAAAGTACCGGCTAGTGCTCACGCCCCAAATCGCCAGGCAACCTACGCCCGCTGTCGGAGTGATCTGGCACCTGGTAGTGTGTGAAAAACTGTCATCCATGCCCCCCTACGACCCAACCATCTTCCAGGGTACTGCCGCCTACTACGTGCGCGGCCGGCCGCAGTATGCGCGTACGCTGGCTGCCACGCTGGTCGTCGCGGCCGGGCTCGATGGCACGGGCCAGTTGCTCGACGTAGGCTGCGGGCCGGGCAGCCTGACGATCGATCTGGCTGATTATTTCACCCATGCGATCGGCCTGGATCCCGATGCCGCAATGCTGGCCGCGGGTGCGCGACGCGCTGCAGCCGCAGGAATCGAGAACATCACCTGGGTGCAGGCGCGTGGCGAGGATCTGCCGCTGCCGGGCATGGTCAGGTTCCGGCTGGCGACGTTTGGCCAGTCGTTCCACTGGATGGATCGTGAGCGCGTGGCCATCGCGGTCTACGACCTGCTCGAACCGGGCGGCATCATTGCGCTGATCGGCCACGCGCACGCTGGCCGCCCGCAGCCCGCCGGGCCGGGGCACCCGCCGATCCCACACGATGCCATCCGCGCGCTGATTGCGCAGTACCTCGGGCCAGATCGCCGCGCTGGCCAGGGGTTTTCGTCGTGGCCCAGCGCGCCGCTCGAGGAGCTGTTTGCCCGCACCCGCTTTGGCACGATACGCACCTTGTACGCACCCGGCCGCCCCGATATCGTCCGCACCGTCGATCAGGTGCTGGCAAACTATTTCTCGATGTCGTACGCCGCACCGCACCTGTTCGGCGCGCGGCTTGCGGATTTTGAAGTGGCGGTGCGTGCCGAACTCGTCCGCTGCTCGCCAGCTGGCCTGTTCTGGGACTGGCCGGGCGACACCGAGATCGTGCTGGCGAGGAAGCCAGGGTGAGCGTAGCGCTTCGTTCCCGTTGCGTTTGCTCACGTGGTAGAATACCGCAAGCTATTCGTGAACGCGGGAGACCACCATGACTGCGCTTCAGCAGGCGGAACAGCTTCTGTCCGCAATGAGTCGTGCCGAGAAAGCCCAGCTATTGCAGTGGGTCGTGCGCGATCTCGGCGATGTGTCGGTTGGTATCGAGAGCAACCCGGCGGTCAACGGCGGCGAACCGAGCATCGTCCGCACACGTATCCCCGTCTGGCTGCTTGTGCAGGCGCGTCAGCTGGGTGCATCCGAAGCCGAGATTCTGCGCAGTTATCCAACGCTGCGCGCCGAAGATCTCACGAATGCATGGGCATACGCACGCACACATCGCGATGACATGCAGCGTCAGATTATCGAAAACGAAACTGCGTAGGCAATGGCATTAATCTACGCGAACGAGAACTTCCCCTTGCCCGTTGTCGAAGCACTGAGACACCTCGGTCACGATGTGCTTACGACTTATGAGGCAGGAAACGCGGGACGCGCTATTCCTGATGAAGAAGTGCTCGCGTTTGCTGTTGCGCAACGACGAATCTTAGTTACTATCAATCGCAAGCATTTCATCCGTCTCCATGGTCAGCAATCCGATCATCCTGGGATCATTGTCTGTACATTCGACCTCGATTACGCTGGGCTGGCGAAGCGGATCCACACCATTACTACTGCTGACCCAGATATGGCCTGTCAGCTCCGGCGTGTAAATCGTCCGGGGTAAGATATTCGGTTCACCCCTCCGGCCGCTCCACCACCAGAAACACGCGGCTGCCCGCCGGGTTGCTCGCATCCGTACGCCCGACGATGCCATCGTACATTGGCTGATACTTGGCGCGTAGCAGCGCATTGGCGTGCGCGAAGTCGGTTTCGTCGAGCACCCGCGCGCGGCCGGCGAATACCGGGCCATGCACGTTGCCCGCCTGGTCGCTAGGCGCAATCGTTACCTGCGGGTTGGCGCGCACGCGTTTGGTCTTGCCCGCCTGGCCCATGGTCGTGATATACAGCCGGTCGCCTGCTTCGGCAAACCAGACGCAGGTCGGCATCGGCGTACCATCGCGCCGGTAGGTCGTCAGCACGATAAACTGCTCGCCGTCGAGCGCGCCAAAGTAGGGAGTGTTTGTTACCATGATGTGCTCCATATCGGCAGAATGCGCTCCCCCGCTCCCGTTCTGGCAGCGGGGCCGGAGGTGAGGGCGGTATGTGCGGATATCTTCGCACGACTCGCGCACGCTGGCAATGATCTGCGACCCTCTTCCCCGCCTGCGCGAGAGAAGCCTGGCGGTGAGGTCAAATCCGCTCCCCTT
>JAYUYF010000407.1:0-1531 GCA_043752605.1 Roseiflexaceae bacterium | reverse complement strand
CGCACGCCACGCCGATATGGTGATTGGCGATCGACAGGTTGCAAACAATCAGTATTTTTCCCCCTTCAAAAAAGTGATGCAGGCGCTGGGCAGCAGTGTGGTACGCTGGGCCAGTGATACCGACGTGCCCGATACCGTCAGCGGTTTCCGTGCGCTGAGCCGCGAGTACGCGCTACGCACATTTGTCACCAGCGATTTTTCATATACCGTCGAGAACCTGATCCAGGCTGGCAAACGGCGTCTGACGGTCGCGACGATCCCGATCACGACGAATCACGTCGAGCGCAAGTCACGGTTGCATCGCGGTAACTGGAATTTTATCAAGCGGCAGGCAGCCACGATCGCGCGTAGCTATATTTCGTACGAGCCGCTACGGACATTTTCGTACCTTGCTGCACCATTTTTGCTGATTGGTACGCTATTGATGGCACGCGCCGTCTATGTCTTTATCGGGCGTAATTTTGGTGTGGTTGCGAGTAATGATCAGGCGCTGATCGGTGGTGGCGTTGCACTCATTCTCGGGTTTATCATCTTTTTGATCGGGTTGCTGGCCGATCGCGTCGGCGGCAATCGGCGTGTGGCAGACGAGATTTTGTACCGTGTGCGCCGCCAGGAAGTTGCGCAGGCGGCCGAGCAGCGCGCACTCGATGCGCGGCTGACCCGCATCGAACAATCGCTCGGATTGCTGATCGAACGGGACGCATCGGTACATCCGCCAACCTCGCGGCCCTGAGTATCGCGTTCGTGGCGGCGCGCAGCACGCTGCGTTGCTGCAACTCCACCCCCGCACCTGCGCACTGGTGGCCCGCATATTGCCGCCAACACTCCTGAGTGTCGCATACGCAGGAGATAACAATGGACCAAGCAACACGCAAACCATTTGCTGTGGTAACGGGTGCATCAAGTGGTATTGGTTACGAACTCGCCAGACAGTTTGCCGAAAACGGTTTTGATCTCCTGATCACCGCAGAAGATGCCGGTATCGAAACAACTGCGCAGGCGTGTGAAGCACTTGGCGCACACGTCGTGCATACACGCGCGGATCTGGCCACCTATGATGGTGTCGAGCAATTGTTTGCGGCGATCCAGCAGACCGGTCGGCCGCTCGACGCAATCGCACTCAACGCCGGTGTGGGTGTCGGTGGTAGTTTTGTGCACGAGACCGATCTGCACGAAGAGATCTCGATGATCAATGTGAATATTACATCGACCGTGCATCTGGCAAAGCGAGTGTTGCCGGCAATGGTGGCGCGCGGCAGCGGACGCGTGCTGTTTACGTCGTCTATTGCGGCACTCATGCCCGGACCGTATTATGCAATTTATGCGGCGTCAAAATCGTTTGTGCAGTCATTTGCGCAGGCGATCCGCAACGAACTCAAGGACACTGGCGTCTCGGTGACAGCACTACAACCTGCCGCAACCGACACCAATTTCTTTGAGCGCGCCGATATGGAAGACACGCGTGCGGGAACCGGGCCAAAGGCCGACCCGGCCGATGTGGCGAAGGAAGGCTTCGCGGCGATGATGGCCG
>JAYUYF010000406.1:0-4177 GCA_043752605.1 Roseiflexaceae bacterium | reverse complement strand
CGGACGGGGCGTCGTACTACCGGTACATCCACGCTTAGCGTTCGGGGAACGCCTGTTGCGCGACGGCGCGCATCTCGGCGAGCGGGCGGCTGACGCGCGCGGCACCAAACGTCCGCAGGGCAGCGCTCTCAAAAGCATCGAACGCTGCTGCGACCTGGTCGTGCGTGGCACCATTCCGATCGACGATGCCAGCATTGGTATACGCCTCATCGAGCAATGCGCGTGCGCTACCGCCAAGCGCACCGAGCACCACGCGTTCAACATCGGGGAAAAACGTCTCAGTAAGGTCGACCGCTTTATGTTCGATCAGCCCGCTCTGGATCAGGCGCGTGATAATCTCGGCGGTACGTGGCTCACCGAGCGCGCTACGCTGCGCGATCTGCCCCACGGTATTGCGCCCGTTGACCATCGTCAGCACGCGCCATTCTTCAGCTTCAAGACTAATTTCGCTCCCATTGGAGGAGGGGTTTGGCACCAGCCGTGGAATCATCGTCAGCGCGGGGCGCGGCGTCGCTTCTGCTGCGATCCAGGCATCCTGGCGGTGGATGCCTTCCATAATAATCAACGCATTACTCTGCGTAATGCGCACGGCAGCAGGCAGTATATTATCGTGGAACTGAAACGGCCCGCTGGTAATCAGAAACAGCGCGTAAGCAGCATCAAGCGGAGCAAGACCTGGCAGTGTCGCATCGATAATATTACCATCACGAAAATACAGCCAGCCTTCGAAAGTTTGCAAGCCGCGCTGACCGCGCACCTGAACCCCACCGGTCTGCTTACTGAGCTCGACCAGTTGAATAATATCAACGATCGAAAATTCGCTCAGATCACCTGAGAGCGCCATATTACCATCCTGCGCACAGAGCTACAGCTTGCTGATCACCAGCTTGCTGATCGCTTTGAGCGTATCAAAGACGCCACCGCCGTTGGTCGCCGTCGCTTCGTAGCGTTGCCAAGCCAGGGTGTTGAGATACTTATCGAGCGTAGCCATCGACAGCGCACCGGGCATATCACGTTTATTATATTGCAACACCACCGGGAAATCTTGAAACTTCTTGTTTTGTTTCGTGATATTGACCGCCAGCTCGCGCAGACTACGCACATTCTCTTCGAGCTTGTGCTTCTGCGAATCGGCAACAAACACGATCCCATCTGTACCATTGAGTACTGCGACGCGTGTGCGTTCGTAGAGCACCTGGCCAGGAACCGTGTACAGATGAAAGCGCGTCTGGAAGCCACGCACTTTACCAAGATCGAGCGGCAGAAAGTCGAAAAACAGCGTGCGTTCGGTTTCGGTTGCGATCGAGAGCAGATCGCCCTTGGCCGCTGGCGGAACCTGACTATGAATATATTGCAAATTGCTGGTCTTCCCGCTCATGCCGGGACCATAATACACAATTTTGCAGTGAATTTCGCGCGTGGCGACATTAATAAGAGCCATGGTGCTTCTCGCAAATCGCCAATGCTTCAGTCGCGGAACAGCAGATCGATCGTGTCTTCCATCGAGGTGCGGAACGATGACCCGAGGACATCATCGCGGTGCTTTTGCTGCTCGCGTACCCGATCGAGCACCATACCCAGGTCATCGGTAGCTTTTTTGGTAAGCACCTTGACGAGCCCAATGTGGGTACCTTTGCTAAAGATGATCGTCAAGATCCACTGGTCATCGATCAGCGCGATAAAAATATTTTCGCGCACGCCCTGGGTGAACAGCTGCTTGAAATCCTTCTCACGTAGCAGCTTGGCAACCTCACGCGAGGAGGCAAACGTACCAGCTATCAACGCGCCAAGCGCGGTAATATCCTGGCGGCTACCATCACCCTGCGATGCAATCACCTGACCACTCTTATCGAGCAGCAGCACATGATTACCACTGGTATCCTCGGCCAGGCGAGCGAGGCATTCCTCGATCACCCGGACTTCTTCAATGGGGACGACCTGGCTCGTCAGTTGCGGATCCATGCGCGCCCTACCTTGCGTCATCAAAGCCGGGAGTACACCGCCGGCATTATAGCATACACCCAGTATACACCACCCGCGTGGTGAACAACATCGAAAAGCATTGCGATGCGATCGCAGCCCCGCAGCATATCGGTGCCGATTTACAGTTCAGCCAGCCGTTCGCGCTCTTTTGGCGGGCGACCGGTGCGAATATTGCGTAACGAATGCACCGTGGCGGCAAGTGCGCGATCGGCCCATCCATAGATTGTCGGGCGGCTTTTGCGCAGGTCATCGGCGATCTGCGTGACGTTGGTGCGGTACTCAGGGTCGAACGTGGCCAGATTAATCCGCGCGGATGCGACAATCTGGAGGATTTCTTCCTCGGTCAGATCGTGGTCACGCATGAGCTTTCTAGCACGTTTGCTGGTGAGATCCAACCGCATATTGCTTCGGCCCCTGACCTGTCGGTGTTCTCCGCCAAAAGTGTAATACGTTATGATGATACCATGTCATGTCTACCTGTGTCGAGTCTCTTTTTAGATTGCACCATGCCGCAGAAAAGTCGTACCGCTCGCAAAAAAACGCTTCGCGCCCATCGCGCGTAATTCTTAACAGCTGCGGTAAAAACGACGACGCCTGCACGTACATGCAGGCGTCGTCTGGTCGGCAGCGAATTATTAATTCGCCTGGGCTTCGATCGCGATCCGGCGCGGCTTTATCGTCTCGGGCTTCGGGATTTCGATCCGCAGCACACCATCGCTCAGATGCGCGACGATCGCATCGGCGTTGACGCCGACCGGCAGGGTAATCGTGCGGCTAAAGCTACCGGTGTGGCGCTCGACACGGTGGAAACGGCGACCCGCTTCGGCCTGCTCGCGCTCGACAGTACCTGCGATCTTCAGCGTGTTTTGCTCGGCTGTAATCTCGAGATGCTCAGTTGTGAGGCCAGGCACCGCGAGTTCTAGCCGGTAGCCACTATCAGTCTCGCTAACGTCCATTGCCGGACGAAAGTTTGTACGTGTGGTCTCAGCAGCCATGCGGTTCATCGCTTCGGTCAGGCTCAGCACGCCGTTGCGCGGGCTCTCGCGGTATATAGTCATCATGTTTGTTGCTCCGTATTTCTTTGCACTCTTCTTGCAGCGTCCCAATCAACTTGGGGTAGTGCTGCGGTACATGTCTCAGTATAGCGTTGGCGTGTTAGAATGGCGTTGGATCGTTGTTAGCACGGTATTTGAGCCATGTACGACCGTGATCAACGGCTACGGCAGCGTGAGTCGTTGCTGCAAATAAGCCGCGCCATCACTGCACAGCTCGATCTGTCGAGCGTGCTCAATTTGCTGCTTGATGTAGCCGTCGATCTGTTGGCGGGCAACTCGGGGCTGATCGCGCTGCGCGATGATGCGGCCGGAGCACAGGTCGCCGCTGCATCGGGGATCGACCGCGAGCGCTGGTCGGCGTTTGACGAATTGCTGGCCGCACCGCTCGACGATGCTCCGGCCGTGCGACGCGCGCTAATCCAGGTGGCGAACACGACCCGGCTGCCGTTGCGGCATCTGAGCGCGTTGCCGCTGGTGTTTCGCCAGGCGACAGTCGGCGTGATCTATGTCTTTCGCGCCGCAGTCAATGTCGCTTTTACCGATGAAGATCGCGAGATGCTGACCGCATTTGCCGACCAGGGCGCGATCGCGGTAAGCAATGCACGCCTCTATGACCGGGTACTGCGTGAGAAACAGCATCTGGATGCGCTGATCGAGCAGAGCGCCGATGGCGTCATGATCCTCGATGCACGCTGGCGAATTACGACCTTCAATCGGGCGATGGAGGCGCTGACGGGCTGGCCGCGCACCGAGGCGCTGGGATTGCCGTGTGCTGAGGTGCTGTCGATCAGGAGTGCGCAGGGCATCAACATTTGCCTGGTGGATTGCCCGTTGCAGCGCCGCCCGGCGGAAGACAACCCGGTGGTGACGGGCTGGATCGCGACGCGCGACGGGCGGCGGCGGTATGTTCAGAGCCGTTATGCCGTGCAACGCGGTCGCGAAGGCGAGTTTCAGGGTGCGATCGCCAATGTGCGCGATATCACTGAGCAGCAGGCCGAGGTCGAGATGCAAAACACCTTTATCTCAGTAATTTCGCACGAGTTGCGCACGCCGGTCAGCATCATTCGTGGCTATGCCGAGACACTGGCACGTAGCGATGCGCAGTGGGACGCCGCCACATTGCGCGACGGGCTGGGGGT
>JAYUYF010000405.1:0-1532 GCA_043752605.1 Roseiflexaceae bacterium | reverse complement strand
GGCCCTACCGACCTGGCAATTGCTCACGGGAGCGTATGCGGCCGCCAACTGGTACGCGAGCGTCGTCTTACCGCCACCGCCGTTGCCGATAATCAGTGCGCGCTGCACCAACGAAGTTCTCGAGTAAAGCCAGATTTACCTATGCGTAGTATAGTACCCTCAAGCCATGGCGGGAGCTTTAAAATGGACGTACAGCTTTACCAGGAAGTAGCGCTCACAATGCCAGTTGCCGAGTTTGCACTCAAACGTGGCGATGTTGCAATGCTTGTCGATATCGTACCGCATCCGGCTGGTGGGGAAGACGGGTATGTGCTGGAGTTCTTTAATGCCATAGATGAATCGCTCTTCGTCACCACTGTACCCCGATCGAGCGTTGAGCCACTCCACGCCAACGAAATTCTGAGTGTCCGAACTCTGGTTCGGGCAGCATAGGGAAACGATAATCAATGAACACACGCCGATTTGGCCGCACCGGGCTCGAAGTTTCGCCGCTGTGCTTTGGTGGCAACGTATTTGGCTGGACGATCGACGAGCCGACATCGTTCGCGGTGCTCGACGCATTTGTGGCACGCGGCGGCAATTTCATCGACACCGCCGATGTCTATTCGCGCTGGGCACCCGGCCATCAGGGTGGTGAGTCAGAGGCGATTCTGGGCAACTGGATGCACGCGCGTGGCAACCGCCACAGCACGATCATCGCCAGCAAGATTGGCATGGAGATGGGCAGTGGCCCAAACATGCGCGGCCTTTCGCGCCAGCGGATCGTGCGCGGCGTCGAGGATTCGTTGCAGCGGTTACAGACCGATTACATCGATATCTACCAGTCGCACGCGGATGACCCGCACACACCGCAGGACGAGACGCTGCGCGCGTTCGATGACCTGATCCGGCAGGGCAAGGTGCGCTATATCGGCGCATCAAACTTCAGTGCGTGGCGGCTGACCGCCAGCCTGTGGGCCAGCGAGCGCGGTGGCTATGCGCAGTACGCCAGCGTGCAGCCGCGCTACAACCTGATCGACCGTGAAGAGTACGAGCGCGAGTTGGAGCCGATGGTTGTGCAATACGGCATCGGCGTAATCTGCTACTCATCGCTGGCATCGGGCTTTCTCTCGGGCAAATACCGGCGCGAGGGCACGCTGCCTGAGAGCAAGCGCGCGGGCGGTATCCAGCAGCGCTACATGAACGATCGTGGCTTCGCCGTGCTCGATAAGGTATTGCGCGTGGCCGAAACCACGGGTGCCACGCCAGGCCAGGTCGCGATCGCGTGGTTGTTGCAGCGGCCATCGATCACCGCGCCGATCGTCAGCGCCACCAGCGTCGCGCAGGTCGAGGAATTGTGCGGCGCAGTGAACGTACAGCTGGCGGCCGAGGATCTGTAGGGCCGAAGCATTCTCGCGTCCTGGCCAGCACGCGCCGGAATGCTTCGGCCTGGGCGCGGGCATGCGTCCCCACACGGCACAAGCGGCGGGCAGTGATCTGTAAGGGCAAAGCATCGGGAGTGTCCAGCTGTTGGCTGGACACTCCCGATGCTT
>JAYUYF010000404.1:0-4177 GCA_043752605.1 Roseiflexaceae bacterium | reverse complement strand
CGCAGGCGGTATCACCGAACGCGATATTGCGCTCGCCGCGCAGATCGACGCGATCGCACAGTGAGCGGGGCGTTACGCCGGGCGCGCCAGCTCGCCAGTGCCCTTGGTGCGCGCATCAGCCCAGCCGATCAGGCGCTGGTGGCGAGTGTGCTCACGCCCGCCGAGCTACAGCTATTCACACGCATGCCAACGTTTGACCAGCGCCATTGTCTCGATGTCTACCGGACACTGGTGCGCGGCGGCTACAGCGATCCCGCACTCATGCGCGCCGCCCTGCTCCACGATATTGGCAAGGTCGATGATGACGGGCGATCGATACCGTTGCTGTATTACGGGCTGTTTGTCGTACTGTTGCGCGTGGCACCCGCGATCTATCACCGCGCGGTGCGTGATGGTCGTGGGCCGTTGCGGCCGTTTGTGATCCACGCCGCACACGATGTGCGGGGCGCGCAGCTCGCCGCACACGCCGGCAGCCCGTCTGCGACGGTCGCCATCCTGCGCGATTACGCCGACGAACGTGGGACAGCGCTGACGCGCGCGCTGCACTGGGCAGATAGCCAGAATTGAACACGCCTGCCGCCAGCGAGACGATCTACACCGTCGTACTACCGGCATTTGCCGGGCCGCTCGAACTGTTGCTGCGGCTGATCGAGCGCGCCGAACTCGACATCACCACGATCGCGCTCGCCCAGGTGGCCGACCAGTATCTGGCGCACGTCCGCGCGTTGCGCGACCCCGATCCGGGCGCGCTCTCGGCGTTTCTGCTGATCGCCGCCAGGCTGCTGGTGATCAAATCGCGCGCGCTGCCGCCGCAGCCGCCAGCCGCACCCGATGAACCGGATGATGCCGCCGATCTGATGCGCCAACTCCAGGAGTACCAGCGCTTTCGGCAGGCGGCCGGCGTGCTGCGCGCGCGAATTCCAGGGGCTGCGCAGCTTCGGGCGCACCGCCGCGCCACCGACGCGAGTGCCACGCAGCGATACGCCGCTCGATGTGACCCTGGCCGAGATGCTGGTGGCGCTGCAGCGCCGCATGCACCTGGTGCTCACATTCGAACCAGAGACGACCGCGCTACCCGTCACACCGATCATCACCGTCCCTGAGATGGCCGATCGCATCCGCGCCCGGATCAGCAGCGAGCAGACGTTGGTGTTCGACAGCCTGTTTGCGGGCGCGCGCAGCCGTGTTGCGCTGCTGGTTGCGCTGTGGGCGGTGCTCGAATTGCTCAAACGACGCGTGATTGTGGCCGAGCAGGGTACGCTCTTTGGTACGATCATACTCAGCGCCGGGCCACAATTCGCCGCGACCGCGCTCACCGCACTCGATAGCAGCGAAGATCAATGACTGGTGCCGCGCAATCGTGCTGACAGTATGCGCGGATGGTGGTACTATCCACACAGCGCTCGCCAAGGATTGACAGAAGGAGCCCGCCTCATGAACGTCCTGTTTGTCGCCGCTGAGGCGACCCCGCTCGTGAAGACGGGCGGCCTCGCCGATGTCGCGGGTGCGTTGCCGCCCGCGCTACGCGATCTGGGTCACGATGTGCGCGTGGTTATGCCGCGCTACCGGCGCATCCGCGAGAGTGGCATCGCGATGGAAGGCCCGATCGCGGCTTCATTTCTCCAGATCGGCGACCGGCAAGAGGAGTTGCGCGTCTGGCTCACGATCAGCAATGGGGTGCCGACATACCTGCTCGATGTACCTTCGGCGTTCGAACGCGATGCAATCTACGGTGAATGGGACGATAGCCGCCGCTTCATCCTCTTCACACGCGGGGTGCTGGCGTTGATGCAGCATCTGCGCGAGGTGGACAATTATCAGACCGAGATTTTGCACGCCAACGACTGGCACGCTGGCCTGCTCGCCAACTATATTCGCACGAACTACTCCTACACGTTTGGCCATATCGCGAGCGTCTATACCATCCACAATCTGGCGTATCAGGGCTGGTTTGGCGAGGATGCACTCCAGCTCGCCGGGCTGGCCAACGGTGAGAATTACATCAACTTTATGGCGCGCGGGATCATCTTTAGCGATATCGTCAGCACCGTCAGTCCGACCTACGCGGAAGAAATCGTGACGCCCGAATACGGCGAGCGGCTCGATAGCGTATTGCGCGCGCGTCAGACCGATCTGGTCGGCATCCTCAACGGCATCGACTGGGACGAACAGAACCCGGCGACCGACAAGCATATCGCGGCCAATTACAGCGTGGATGCTATGGCGGGCAAGGCGCTGTGCAAGCAGGCGCTCCAGCAAGAATTCAACTTTGCGGTCGACCCGGCGCGGCCGCTGATCGGGCTGGTGACGCGCCTGACCGAGCAAAAAGGGCTTGATCTGCTCGACGCAGCGATGCCATGGCTGATCGGGCAGACAGATGCACAGATCGTGATCCTTGGCGCACCGCACCCGCACTGGGGCTGGGTGTTTGGCAATCACGCGCGCGCGTTCCCCGAGCGGGTGGCGCTCTGGATGAGCTACAACATGGCGCTCGCACAGCGGATCTACGCCGGGGCGGATATGTTTTTGATGCCGTCGCGCTTCGAGCCAGGCGGGCTCGGCCAACTGATGGCGATGCGCTACGGCACCGTGCCGGTCGTCCGCGCGACGGGTGGGCTGAACGATACCGTGATCGAAGGGTTTGCAGGCAACGGTTTTCGCTTCCACCCGTACGAGACCAGCCATCTGTGCGATGCGATCAAGCGCGCGATCGATGCATTTAAGGATGAGCCGAGCTGGGCGATTCTACGCGAACGCGGTATGCGCGAAGACCACTCGTGGGCGCAATCGGCGCAGGAGTATGTCGCACTGTACGCGCGCGCGCTGGCGCATCGCGCCTAACAGGGAGAGCACCGATGCCGATCACAATCCGCGATGTGAAGACAATTTTGACCGCCCCGGCCGGTATTCGGCTGATTGTGGTCAAAATCGAGACCTCCGAGCCTGGTCTGTATGGTCTCGGCTGTGCGACATTTACCCAGCGCCACCACGCCGTCGCCGCAGCCGTCGATGGCCACCTTAAGCCATTTTTGCTGGGTAAAGAGGTTCACCGGATCGAAGATCTGTTTCAGACGATGATGGTCAATGGCTACTGGCGCAACGGCCCGGTGCTCAACAATGCGATCGCGGGCATCGATATGGCGCTCTGGGATCTGAAAGGTAAGATCGCTAACCTGCCGCTGTATGAATTGCTCGGCGGCAAATGCCGCGAGGCGGCCGCGCTGTATGTCCACGCCGATGGCCCAAACCCGGAGGCTGTCGCCGAAGACGTGCTGCGGCTGCGCGCCGATGGGTTTCGCTTCATCCGCTGCCAGATGGGTGGCTACGGTGGGCGCGACCACGCCTTGCACCAGCCGGAAGATGCGTTACCCGGTGCGTATTACGACCCGCTGGCGTACGCGCGTTCGGTGCCGCCGATGCTCGAACATGTACGCCGCGAAGTCGGTTTCTCGGTCGAACTGCTGCACGATATCCACGAGCGGCTGGAGCCAAGCACCGCGATCTGGCTGGCAAAAGCGGTCGAGCCGTACCAGTTGTTTTTTCTCGAAGACCCGCTGGCACCCGAGCAACTCGACCATTTTCGCCGCCTGCGCGCGCAGACCAGCACCCCGATCGCGATGGGCGAACTGTGGGTCAACCAGCGCGAGTGGTTGCCGCTGGTGAACGAAGGACTGATCGACTACGCGCGTGCGCATGTCAGCACGATCGGCGGCATCACTCCGGCGCGCAAAATGGCGACGTACTGCGAACTGCACAGCGTCCGCACCGCGTGGCACGGCCCGGGCGATGTGTCGCCCGTCGGCCATGCGGCCAATTTGCACCTGGATCTGGCGAGCCCAAATTTTGGCATCCAGGAGTGTTACCGCTTTCCCGAGGCCGTGCGCGCTGTGTTCCCCGGCACACCCGCGATCCGGGGCGGCTTCATGTACCCGAACGATAAACCCGGTCTCGGGATCGAGATCGATGAAGTCCTGGCCGCACGATATCCGTGCGCCGAGTTCCTCGACGCGTGGACATTGGCACGCCGACCAGACGGCACGGCGGCGCGCCCATGAGCATCGTGATGCTGACCGCGCGCTGCGGCTACCTGCCGGGCAGCAATAACCTGGGCGTGGTACGCACGGGTGATGGTGGCGCGATCGCGATCGACACTGGCATCGACAAGGATGCTGCGCGC
>JAYUYF010000403.1:0-1532 GCA_043752605.1 Roseiflexaceae bacterium | reverse complement strand
TCGACGTGGATCTCATACGTATTGACCAGTTCATCGGTCGTATCCGTCGACCAGCGTAGTTGCAGGGTATACCTACCGCTGGCGGGTGGGGTGAGCTGCAAACGCTCAACTTCCATCGCCATCGAATCGGCGGCGAGCATCGCGTTGCGGCTGCGCGCGGCAACAATGATACCCTCCGGATCGATAATCCGCGCGCTCAGTCGCACCTGCACATTCGTGCGTGCATCATTGACAAGATACACCGGAATCTCGATTGGCGCGCCCACAGCATAGTGATCCTGTTCGAGGATCGTAAACGCATACTGCGTGCTGTAGGCCAGTTGCATCGCAGCGTACGAACGTTTGGGCACGCGCCAGTAATCGAGAATCGACCAGGAGACCGATGGATTCGCATCGTGAAACATAAACGGCAGGCAGCCGCCCGCCGGCCGGTACTTATGCAGCCGCAGGCGGTCGATGTAAAATCGGTTGACCTCGACCTGATAGTCCTGCGTCAGATCCACGAGCGCAGCGAGCGATGGTGCGCTGCGCCAATCTACCCAGTGTGCCAGCATTTCGGGCTGCAGTTGATGACGCGCCGCCACGTATTCCCAATCGATCTGGCTGATATCGCTGCCAAGAAATCGCTCGCTGCTCGCCAGATTGGGGAAGCTCTGCGCACCAAATTCGGTGACAAATCGCAGATTGACCGGGAAGAGCTGCATCACACGCTCGAACGCCCGCAGCGGCCCGTACATTGTGTACCAGCCAAAATAATAGTGGGCATCGCCACCGGCACGCACGCCCGGAATGGCGTACTCGCCCGACGCACGGACGACGGGCCGCGTCGGGTCTTCGGTCTCGGCCAGTTGCTTGAGCCGCGCATCGAGCACGTTGCGATTGTCGTTCCAGACAAAGAGTGACCAGTAGACGCGCAGGCGTGACAGGAAATTTTCGCGGCGCGTATCGACGACATGCACCGGCTCGTTGTGCATACACCAGATCACGATCGACGGGTGGTTGCCGAGCTGGCGGATCATCAGCCGCGCCTGGCGCGCCGCCTCGTCAAATACATCGGCCGCATACAGCCACTGAAGCGGGAAATCCTGCCAGAGCAACATACCCATCGCATCGGCAGCATCGAGCAGCGTTGGGTGCGGCACATGCGCGTGGACACGCAGCATGTTCATGTTGCACGCACGCGCCAGCTCCAGATCGGCCGCACAGCGCTCGTACGTGACCGAGGCCAGCCGCACGTCTGTCGGCGGATAATTATTGCCTTTGGCGAAAAGCCGTTCGCCGTTCAGATACGGGATCCAGTCGCGCAGTTCAAAGGTTCGCACGCCGTAGCGAAACTGCTGGAGATCGCTGACGATATCCTCGATTAGTACCTCACAGGTCACATCATAGAGTGCCGGATGTCCCATATCGTGGCTCCACCAGAGCTGCGGGTCGCGCAGCGTCAGGCTGCCCACCAGCGTCTGCGTACCAGGGATCAGTGTGCGGCGTTCGACAAACGTCTGTACCTCGCCAGCAATATTATGTGGGGCGAA